>PIVL01000022.1 GCA_003354145.1 Paracoccaceae bacterium | reverse complement strand
AAAGCTGATGATGTTCCGTCAACCAAAGGCGCGCTCTGACACAATGCTGACAGCGATTATTGATTACGAGAGCGGCAATCTGCACTCGGCTGAAAAGGCGTTCCAGCGGATGGCCAGCGAGGTTGGGGCAGGGGATGTTGTGGTAACCGGCGACGCCGATGTCGTGGCGGGTGCTGACCGGATTGTTTTACCCGGTGACGGGGCGTTTCCGGCCTGCTCATCAATGTTGCGTGGCCACAGCGGGTTGTTTGATGCGCTACGCGAGGCCGTCGAAGTCAAAGGCCGTCCATTTCTGGGAATTTGTGTCGGCATGCAGCTGATGGCCAGTTGGGGGCGCGAATATTCCGATACAAAGGGTCTTGACTGGATCAGTGGCGAAGTGGTGCGCATCACGCCGAATGATCCGACATTGAAGGTGCCGCATATGGGCTGGAATGATCTGGTGATTGACGTTGAACATCCGGTGTTTGACGGGGTCTCAACCGGCGATCACACCTATTTTGTGCATTCCTACCAGTTTCATGTGACCAACCCGGCTGAGCGGTTGGCGCATGTGGATTATGGCGGCGACGTTACGGCTGTGATTGGCCGAGATACAATGATCGGCATGCAATTTCATCCTGAGAAAAGCCAGCAAACCGGCCTGCAGATGATTGCAAATTTTTTGAAATGGGCGCCTTAAAGGCCTTTGCCCGGACCACAAATCCAGGCAAAGAACATATGCAAACCCAGGTCTTAGTTAACCCGCGTCCAGGTTCCGCCATCACGGCAGACAAACATAACGCAGCCCTGAACCGTAAGAGAGTTGCCATTCAACTGCATCTTGGATTTATACGTCTTGTCGCGATCCGGTGACCAGATTTGACCACCACTATATTCGCCACCGCCATCTGACGTCATATCCCAGACAATCTTTTTGCCGATATTGTCAGATTCCATTTCGGCGCCGTTTGAATCAAACGTCTTAACCAATGTCCCGCAAATCGAAGAACCGCAGGCCTCAACCTGAACATTGCCGGTATGGCCGTTGTCATCTGGTGCGGTTTTCCATGTGCCAAAGACCGGATCAGCCGCGAATGCCGTGCTGGCAAGCCCAAGAACAAAAGCTGCGCCCAAGACAAGATGTTTCATTAAATATTCCTCCTGTTACCCAGTCACTGTGACGCAGACCCGGCCTTGTTGGCAAGCCTGACCCTAGGGCGCGTTGCAATTGATCGCGCGCGCGTGCAATACCCCGCCAACAACAGGCGAAAGGTTGCCAGATGATCCTTTATCCCGCGATTGACCTCAAAGACGGGCAGGCCGTGCGGCTTGTTCATGGAGATATGGAACAGACCACAGTCTTTAACGATAATCCGGCGGCTCAGGCGCAGTCGTTTGTCAAAGCGGGCTGCGAATGGTTGCATCTGGTCGATCTGAACGGCGCATTCGCTGGAGAGCCGGTAAATGCGGCCCCGGTTGATGCGATTTTGGCGGCGTGTGATGTTCCCGCGCAATTGGGCGGCGGCATTCGCAACATGGACACGATTGCGGCTTGGATAGAAAAAGGGTTGGCACGGGTTATTTTGGGCACCGTTGCCGTGGAAAACCCCGATCTGGTGCGCCAAGCGGCGCGCGAATTCCCCGGCAAGATCGCGGTTGGCATCGATGCGCGTAATGGCCGTGTTGCCACCAAGGGCTGGGCCAAGGAAACCGACGTTCTGGTCACCGACCTTGCCCGGTCGTTCGAGGACGCAGGCGTCGCGGCCATTATTTATACCGATATCAACCGCGACGGCGCGATGCAGGGGCCGAACATTCAGGCCACCGCTGATCTTGCACGCGCTGTGTCGATTCCGGTGATTGCATCGGGTGGCGTGTCGTCATTGGCAGACCTGATTGCCCTGCGCGACTGCGGCGTGGCCCTGAACGGCGCCATTTCAGGGCGTGCGCTTTACGACGGAGCGATTGATCTGGCCGAGGCATTGAAGGCGATCAAAACCTAATCCCGCGACTTCATGAATTTGGGTAATACGTCGTCAAATTCGTCTCCCCAGGGGGCCACAACCACATTTGCGGTATCTGATTTGGGCGTATAGAGACGAGGTCTCGACCATCGTCATCTTATGCACGTTGCGTGAACAATTCGGATGGATGTCTGATACAGCGACCCGTACGACCAGTTGCGCCGCCTCTACTTCTGAATAGCCCTGTTTAGCACGTTTGCATTGAGCTTTGTTCAATATCTGTGCATACCCGGACCAACACCCACAAAGGCGCTTAGTACATGCTGAAAACCCGCATCATCCCGTGTCTGGACGTCGCTGATGGCCGCGTTGTCAAAGGCGTGAACTTTGTTGATCTGGTGGATGCCGGTGATCCGGTCGAAAGTGCGCGCGCCTATGATGCGGCTGGCGCGGATGAGCTTTGTTTTCTGGACATCAAAGCAACGCTTGAAAACCGCGGCACCATGTTTGACGTGGTTCGGCGCACGGCCGAGCAATGTTATATCCCGCTGACCGTAGGCGGTGGCGTGCGCTCGCGCGAAGACGTGCGAGATCTGTTGCTGGCGGGGGCAGACAAGGTGTCGTTCAATTCCGCCGCCGTAGCCCGCCCCAATGTGGTGGCCGAAGCGGCCGATCAGTTTGGCAGTCAATGCATCGTCGTTGCAATCGATGCCAAAACCGTATCGCCCGGCAAATGGCAGATATTCACCCACGGTGGCAACAAATCCACGGGCATCGACGCCGTGGAATTCGCTCAGCAAGTCGTGGCGCTGGGCGCTGGTGAAATCCTGCTCACGTCAATGGATCGCGACGGCACCCGTGCCGGATTCAACCTGCCTTTGACACGTGCCATCAGTGATGCGGTACACGTACCAGTTATTGCCAGCGGTGGCGTTGGCACGCTGGACCATCTGGTCGAAGGCGTTACCAAGGGCGGTGCCAGCGCTGTTCTGGCCGCGTCGATCTTTCACTTTGGCGACTATACCATTCACGAGGCCAAGGAACACATGGCCGCCGCGGGTATCCCGATGAGGTTGACATGAACGCATTAGAAACGCTTGCCGCTACGATTCAATCGCGCAAAGACGCGGACCCCGACAGCAGTTGGACGGCCAGGTTGCTTGCCAATGGCCCCGAGAAATGCGCCGAGAAATTCGGTGAAGAGGCGATTGAGGCGATTATCGGGGCGGTGAAAGGTGACCGTGAACGTCTGACTTCAGAGGCGGCAGATGTGCTTTATCACCTGTTGGTCATGTTGGCGGCACGGGATGTGACGCTGGCTGATGTTCTGGATGAACTTGCCAGCCGCGAGGGCACCAGCGGATTGGATGAAAAGGCCGCACGCAACGGCTGATTGCAAGATTTGGGATTCAAGAACATATGGCGAACGTACCTTTTCTAATCCGTCAATTCCCGCTAAGCTGCGCGATATGAGCAGTTATGATGAAATGGACGCGTTCGAAGGTGCCTCACTTTCGTCGCGCGCAATGGCCGCGCGGCCCATGCCCTATCTGGATGGGCTGAACCCTGCCCAACGCGAAGCAGTGGAAACGATCAATGGGCCGGTTCTTATGCTTGCCGGGGCAGGGACCGGAAAAACCCGTGCCCTGACTGCGCGTATAGTGCATCTGTTGAACACTGGAACAGCGCGACCCAACGAAATTCTTGCGGTGACCTTCACCAACAAAGCTGCGCGAGAGATGAAAAACCGGGTTTCGGGCATGCTTGGTCAGGCGGTTGAAGGCATGCCGTGGCTGGGCACGTTCCATTCGATCTGCGTTAAACTGCTGCGTCGCCATGCTGAACTGGTGGGGCTAAAGTCAAACTTCACCATTCTGGACACCGATGATCAACTGCGCCTTTTGAAACAGCTGGTAGCTGCCGCCAATATCGACGACAAACGCTGGCCCGCGCGACAGCTGGCCGGAATTATCGACGGCTGGAAAAATCGGGCCTTTACGCCCGAGACTGTGCCTGCCGCAGATGCTGGCGCCTATGATCACAAAGGGGTTGAGCTGTACGCGCAGTATCAGCGCCGCCTGAAAGAGCTGAATGCAACCGATTTCGGTGATCTGTTGCTGCATGTGGTGACGATTTTCCAGAAACATGATGATGTGCTTGAGCAGTATCAGCGCTGGTTCCGGTTCATTCTTGTGGACGAATATCAGGATACCAACGTTGCCCAATACCTGTGGCTGCGTTTGCTCGCGGCAGGGCATAAAAATGTCTGCTGCGTAGGTGACGATGATCAGTCGATCTATGGTTGGCGCGGCGCTGAGGTTGGCAACATTCTGCGCTTTGAAAAAGACTTTCCCGGCGCGCATGTGGTTCGGCTTGAGCAAAACTATCGATCTACCCCGCATATTCTGGCGGCCGCCTCTGGTGTTATTGCTGGAAACGAGGGACGGCTTGGCAAAACTCTGTGGACCGATGCCGAAGACGGCGAAAAGGTGCGTCTGATTGGCCATTGGGACGGCGAAGAAGAGGCCCGTTGGATCGGCGAAGAGGTCGAATCGATGCAACGCGGCACCCGCGGAATGCGGGCGTTCGACCTTGATGACATGGCGATTCTTGTCCGCGCCAGCCATCAGATGCGCGCATTTGAAGATCGGTTCCTGACCATTGGTCTACCCTACCGTGTCATCGGCGGGCCGCGATTCTATGAGCGCATGGAGATTCGCGACGCGATGGCCTATTTCCGCGTGGTCACCAGCCCCGATGATGATCTGGCGTTTGAGCGTATTGTGAATACGCCCAAACGTGGACTTGGCAACAAAGCACAGCAAACCATTCAAATTACCGCTCGCGAAAATGGCGTATCCCTGATCGAAGGCGCGCGTTTGGCGGTGCAATCCGGTCTGATCAAAGGCAAGGGCGGCGTTGAGCTGGCCAAGCTGGTTGACGGCATCGCCCGTTGGGGACGCAGGGCCGGGGATAATGGCCTGACCCATATGGAACTGGCCGAGATCATTCTGGATGAAAGCGGCTATACCGCGCATTGGCAGAACGACAAGACGCCCGAGGGCCCTGGACGACTGGAAAACCTCAAGGAACTGGTCAAGGCGCTGGAGGCGTTTGAGAACCTGCAAGGGTTTTTGGAGCATGTCAGCCTGATTATGGACAACGAATCAGATGATGGTGGAGCCAAAGTGTCAATCATGACTCTGCACGCAGCCAAAGGTCTTGAATTTCCAGCTGTGTTTTTGCCGGGCTGGGAGGATGGTCTGTTCCCGTCCCAACGCAGTATGGATGAAAGCGGCACCAAGGGTTTGGAGGAAGAGCGACGCCTTGCCTATGTCGGCATCACCCGCGCCGAAGAGATCTGCACAATATCCTTTGCCGCCAATCGCCGGATTTTTGGGCAGTGGCAATCCGCACTCCCGTCGCGGTTCATTGATGAACTACCATCTGAACATGTCGACGTACTGACACCACCCGGACTTTACGGCGGTGGCTTTGGGGCTGCTGGTATGGCTCAATCGGGCAATTCAGATATTGAAGACCGCGTTGCCAGCGCTAATGTCTACAATTCACCGGGCTGGAAACGGCTGCAGGATCGTGCCGGACAACGGGGCGTGTCCCAACCCAAAGAAACCCGCAACACGGTAATCGATATGAATGCCATATCCAGTTTCACCGTGGGCGAACGGGTGTTCCACCAGAAGTTCGGCTATGGAGCCATTCTGGGGATCGAAGGCGACAAGCTGGAAATCGACTTTGAAAAGGCCGGGACCAAGAAAATCGTCTCGCGCTTTGTTTCGGCAAGTGACGATATTCCATTTTAGACCTTGCCACAAAACACACCCTGAAAACAAAAAAAACGACAGCGCCAGGGAGGAGGGCGCTGCCGTTCTTTATAACACCAAGGCTCAGGGAGGAGAGGCCTTGATGTATTCGGGTTTGGCCCAATGGGGCCGGGGATTTTTTGCGACGACATTCGGGAGGAGGCGAATGTCGTCGCATAGCTCAGGGTCTAGGGAGGAGGAAGACCCCGATCTTGGTGTTCTTTGTGTCGCTTAGGGGGTTGCTTAGACGCCGTAAACAGCTTCACGAGCGGCTTGGTCGACTGAACCGTGGTGCAGGCCCAGATCTTCAAGCTCGGTCCGGGTCAACGCCGATAGGATGCGGACGGTTTTGCGATAGTTCATGTGCAGTACGAACCGATCTGCGAGGCCAGCCAAAAAGGCTACTGGTGAACCAAAGACGGATGTGGAAATGTGCGATGTTGTAGCCATAGTCGTGAACCTCTTTTGCTAGTGTGTATGTGAGTGGCAGTGTGCCGTTGCGTTGTTCCTTGCCAACAAGATAGGCGAATGTTGTGGCTGCGCAATGGACACAATAGCAATGCCGCTATGCAATAAATGCATAGGCAAAAATACAGCTCTGGGTTCGGGCCCTGCTGTATTCGCAGTTTGCCTTTTTGATAGTCCCTGGTGCGCGGGACCATTCCGGGAATTCGTGGGACATTCGGAATAAACGCTCGGATTTCCGTCTTAAAGCGGCGAATCATAGACCTGATTTCAGCAAATTTTGATGATTTCCTCTGATTTGGATCTGTCTGGGGTGGGAACAAAAAAAGAACATTGAAATTACGTGAAAAATAATTATAGTTATGTGGGAATACATGGGCCATTTCTAGAATAACTATATGTAGTAGTTGAATCGAATCGAGCAACCAGACTGGCTAATAGCTACAACAAATTGACCAAATATTCGAATTTTCGGCGAGTGTGTGTCCGGTGTTAAAGCGATTATGTTGATAATTTTTTGTTGATTTCCATGAATTCCCATGGCATCCCTTGTACATCGGATGAGAACGGGACAGCAGGGGCATCAAACGACCCCAAGCCAAATAATAAAAGCAGGTTTCATACAGGCGCTTCGCTTTCATCAGACCAAGAGATCCGGCGCGCGAGCGAGCAGACATCCCCCCAGGTGGCGCGCGCAGCTGGACTTCCCGCAAAGCGGGACGAGGGCGGCGGGTTGATCAGTGGCAGCAGATCAACCTGTCGTTTTCCATTTCTGGGGACAGTTTTTTCGCGGGGGCGCGGACAGTAAGGACAGGGATAGTGGCCCGAAGGTTCAGAGGTGAAAGCCACCATAAGGTGGATGCAAAGGGCAGGGTCTCGATCCCGGCCCTGTTTCGCCGTGTGCTAGAGGCGGGTGACCCCAACTGGCAATCAGGCGATACCCCCGAACTTGTCATTGTATATGGTGACCACCGCCGTGAATTTCTGGAATGTTATACAATGAAAGCGATCGAAGGCGTGGACGCCAAGATCGACGCTTTGCCGCGCGGCTCACAGCCACGTAAACATTTGCAGCGCATGTTTCACGGTCAGTCTTTTCCGACCTCGGTAGATGAGACTGGTCGTTTGGTGCTTCCTGCCAAGTTACGCGCCAAGATTGGCCTTGACGGCGAGGCATTCTTTATCGCTGCTGGTGATACCTTTCAGATTTGGAAGCCGGAAACTTACGAATCTGTCGAGTTGGCCAAATCCGAGGCATGGTTAGATGATCTGCCAGACGATTTCGACCCGATGGAATACCTAGACGGCGTTGGAGAGGCATAACAGCATGGCTGCTGCGGCCCGCTCAGAACCTGATGATCCCCATATTCCGGTCTTGCTGCGCCCATTGCTGGCGGCAGTTTCTCCCGTTTCTGGTGTTTGGCTGGACGGCACATTTGGTGCCGGTGGCTATACGCGCGGATTGCTTGAGGCCGGGGCCGACAAAGTGATCGCAGTAGATCGTGACCCTTTGGCGTTTGAAATGGCGCAGGAGTGGGCCGGGGAATATGGTGACCGACTGGTGATGCAGCAAGGCGTATTTTCCAAAATGGATGAATATGGCCAGGACCTGGACGGAATCGTTCTGGATCTGGGGGTGTCGTCCATGCAGCTTGATCTGGCGGAACGCGGGTTTTCGTTCATGAAGGACGGGCCCCTTGATATGCGCATGTCGCAAAGTGGTGAATCAGCCGCTGATCTGGTCAATACCGCCTCAGAGACGATGCTGGCCGACATTCTGTTCCATTTCGGCGAAGAGCGCGCCAGCCGCCGCATAGCGCGCGCAATTTGCCGGGCGCGTGACGAAGCACCAATTGAAACGACGAAACAGCTGACTACAATCATTGAAAGCTGCCTGCCCCGCTCAAAGCCCGGGCATTCCCATCCCGCCACCCGCAGCTTTCAAGCAATTCGTATTGCTGTAAACGCTGAATATGACGAGCTGTTTCAGGGGCTTATGGCCGCTGAACGGGCGCTGAAACCCGGTGGGAAACTGGCCGTAGTCACGTTTCATTCGATCGAGGACCGCATGGTCAAACGCTTCATGCAGGCCCGTGCGGGGGCGCAGGGGCGCGCCAATCGGTATGCGCCGGAAACCGAACAGCCCGATCCGCAATTCACATTGAAATCACGCAAGGCCATTGGCCCGGATGATCAGGAACTGGCCGAAAACCCTCGGTCCCGGTCCTCCAAGCTGCGGGTTGCCACGCGAACAGATGCTCCGGCCGGAGCGATTGATGCGGCTGGTCTTGGAATGCCCAGACTTAAGGACACCATTCGATGAAAAGCATAGCGTATGTGCTGACCGCACTGGCGGTATTTGGACTGGCTTTCTGGGCCTATCGCGAAAACTATGCCACGCAACAAGTGTTGTCCCAGACCCAGCGTTTGCAGCGCGATATTGGTCAGGCACAGGTCCGTTTACGGGTTTTACGCGCAGAATGGGCCTATCTGAACCGCCCAAACCGGCTGCTTGAACTTAGTGACATCAATTTTGACAGTCTGGGCCTGTTGCCCTTGCGCCCGAACCAATTTGGCCGCGTGGACGAGGTGGCCTTTCCGCCCGATCCCTTATTGCCAATCACCAATCCAGTGGACGTCTCAACCATGAACGCCGCCCTTCCCGGAGAGCAATTCCCATGATCCGCATTCCACTGCGCCCATTGGCCCGTATTCTTTCTGCGCGTGAAAAAGGTGAAAACCCTGATACGATCGAGCGTGAAAATATTCGCTTGCGTCACATCACTATGCAGGACAAGGCCCGAAACCGTGCCGAGGGGCGGCTTTTGGTGTTAGGAGTGTTCTTTGTCGTCGCCTTTGGGGTTGTAGGCGGGCGCATGGGGCTGATGGCGACCTCTGAGGCGGTTGAGCCACTTGCCAGCGCTACGGGCGCGACCATCGCAGCACAACGCGCTGATATTGTGGATCGGAACGGGCGTATTCTGGCGACTAATTTCGAAACATTCTCGCTTTATGCACAACCACCAGTGATGATTGATCCGATAGCTGCGGCGGAAGGTCTGGCGAGAATTTTGCCTGATCTCGACAAAGAACGGCTGATCAAGGATTTTACCGGCAAGCGCAAATTCCTGTGGGTCAAACGCAAACTTAGCCCGGAACAGAAACAGGCAGTGCATGAACTGGGTGACCCCGGCCTGATGTTCGGCCCGCGCGAAATGCGCCTTTACCCCAATGGCCGTCTGGCAGCGCATATCATGGGTGGCGCGTCGTTTGGCAAAGAAGGCGTGAACGCCGCCGAAGTGATCGGCGTTGCGGGTGTTGAAAAGCAATTTGATGGTTATCTGCGTGATCCGGCCAACGGCGATGCTCCACTGGAGCTGTCGCTTGATCTGACCGTTCAGGCGGCATCCGAACGCGTGCTTTATGGTGGCATGAAGCTGATGAATGCCAAGGGCGCGACGTCGATCCTGATGGATGTCCACACTGGCGAAGTCATCTCGGTTGTGTCTTTACCCGACTTCGACCCCAATGACCGCCCACGCCCGCCTATCGAAGGCGAGGATCCATCGGAAAGCCCGCTGTTTAATCGCGCGGTTCAGGGGGTCTATGAGCTTGGTTCGACCTTCAAGATTTTCACCGCCGCACAGGCGATGGATCTGGGACTTGTGAACGCAAACACTATGGTCAACACGCGTCGGCCCTTGCGTCAGTCCGGCCACGAAATAGGCGAGTTTCGTAACAAATCTTACGGGCCGGAGCTGTCGGTTTCCATGGTGATCCAGAAAAGCTCGAACGTTGGTACCGCCCGTTTGGCCCAGATGATCGGGATAGAGCGACAAAAGCAGTTCTTTGGCGAACTGGGGCTGCTGGAACGCACCGGCTTTGAAATTGTCGAGGCCCAGGGTGGCCGCCCGCTGATCCCGCGTAACTGGGGGGTGCTTGAGATGATGACGATTTCGTTTGGGCATGGCATGTCGGCCACGCCAATGCATCTGGCCGCCGGATACGCCGCGATTGCCAATGGCGGACGCTACGTTAGCCCGACGATCCTGAAACAAACAGGTGCACAATATGGGCCACGGGTGATGTCAGAGGATTCGGCTGCGGCCGCGCGCTCAATGTTGCGCCGGGTCGTAACCCACGGCACCGCCAGCTTTGGCGAAGTTCCGGGATATGCGGTAGGTGGCAAAACCGGGACTGCGGACAAACCGAAACCACGTGGAGGTTATTACAAAGACCGGGTAATCGCGACATTTGCCAGCATGTTCCCGGCGCATGATCCTAAATACGTGCTGATTGTGACTCTTGATGAACCGTCCGAGAATTCCGGCTCAAAACCACGCCGCACTGCTGGTTGGACCGCTGTTCCGGTGGCCGCTGAAATGATAGGTCGCATCGCGCCGTTGCTGGGACTGCGTCCCGGAGTTGAACCCGTTCAAATGGCAGGTATAACACTGACGTCGAACTAAGGGGCAAAAGGCGCATAAATGGTCGAAAAGTCAAAAACACTGGGCCAGTTGGCGCTGACTGCCCGTGGCGGGCGCGATCCGCTGATTACGGGTTTGGCCGTAGATAGCCGTGACGTGCGCGATGGTTATCTGTTTGCGGCGTTGCCTGGCAGCCGTGTGCATGGTGGCGAGTTCATTCAATATGCTTTGCGTATGGGGGCGTCTGCGATCCTGACTGATTCGGATGGTGCCGCACTGGCCGAGACTGAGCTGGCCGCGTCGGATGCAGCCTTGATTGTTACTCAGGACCCGCGTCAGACGTTGGCCTATACTTCGGCTCTGTGGTTCGGGGCACAACCAGAAACCATGGTTGCAGTGACCGGGACCAATGGCAAAACCTCGGTGGCCACTTTTGTGCGTCAGATATGGACCGAATTGGGTCATGCTGCGATCAATCTGGGCACCACTGGTGTCGAAGGTGCATGGAACGCTGCGCTGGCCCGCACGACTCCAGAACCGATCACACTGCACCGTACTTTGGCCGAGGCCGCTGCGCATGGAGTCACCCATGCGGCGATGGAGGCATCAAGCCATGGATTGGCGCAGCGCCGTCTGGACGGGGTGATGTTGACCGCCGCGGGGTTCACCAACTTTACTCAGGATCATCTGGATTATCACGAGACTTTTGACGACTATTTCGCAGCCAAGGCCGGTCTTTTCCGCCGCGTTCTACCCGAAGAAGGCACAGCCGTTATCAATGTTGACGATGCACGGGGTATTGAAATGCGCGCCGTTGCAGCTGCGCGCGGTCAGCAGGTTCTGACCGTCGGCCGCAGTGTCAGCGATATCAATCTACTCGGGCAGCGCACCGATTCCACCGGACAGGACATCCGGTTTACGTTTAACGGTAAAACCTATCAATCACGGCTCAACCTGATTGGTGATTTTCAGGCTGAAAACGTGTTGCTTGCATGCGGGCTGGTCATTGCCTGCGGCGACGCGCCGGATCGTGTGTTTGAAACCTTGCCACATCTGACAACGGTTCGGGGACGTATGCAGTTGGCAGCCAAGCGCAAAAACGGCGCTGCGGTGTTTGTAGACTATTCCCATACACCGGATTCAATCGCCACCGCCCTTAAAGCCATGCGCCCACATGTCATGGGGCGTTTGATAGCCATCATCGGTGCGGGTGGGGATCGCGATGTGACCAAACGCCCGCTGATGGGGCAGGCTGCTACCGAGAACGCCGATCTCGTGATTGTAACAGATGATAATCCACGCAGCGAAGATCCGGCCGTAATCCGCGGGGCGGTGATGCTCGGCGCAAAAGGGGCAACCGAAGTTGGCGACCGCGCCGAAGCGATTTTACGTGGGGTGGACGCGCTTGGTCCTGGCGATGCGTTGCTGATTGCGGGCAAGGGGCATGAAATCGGGCAAGTTGTCGGCGATGATGTGCTGCCCTTTGATGATGTAGAACAGGCCAGTGTTGCGGTGGCGGCATTGGATGGAGGTTTGGCATGACCTTGTGGAGCGCGGCAGACGCGGCCCGTGCAACCGGTGGCGTGGCGCAGGGCGACTGGCAGGCAAGCGGAGTCTCGATTGATACACGCTCAATAGACGCCGGAGATTTGTTTGTGGCGCTTAAAGTCGCGCGTGATGGGCATGATTTTGTGGCCGCCGCTCTGCAAAAGGGTGCAGCGGCGGCAATTGTCACCCATATTCCCGAGGGCGTGCCCAGGGATGCGCCATTGTTGATCGTAGATGATGTGCAGATCGCGCTTGAGGCGTTGGGGCGTGCTGGGCGTGCCCGCACGAACGCGCGGATTGTGGCGGTGACTGGTAGTGTCGGCAAAACCTCGACCAAAGAAATGCTGGCGGGCATGCTTGGCGATCAGGGCCGTACCCACGCGTCCGTGGCCAGTTACAACAATCAATGGGGCGTGCCGCTGACGCTTGCGCGGATGCCGCGCGACACCGAATTCGCGGTGATCGAGATCGGTATGAACCACCCCGGCGAGATCATGCCTCTTGCGCAGATGACGCGCCCACATGTGGTAATGATCACCACAGTAGCACCCGTCCATCTTGAGGCGTTTGATGGAATTGAGGCGATTGCACGGGAAAAGGCGGCCATTCTGGACGGTATTGAACCGGACGGGATCGCGGTATTAAACGCGGATCTGGATCAATTGGACATTCTGACGGAAAAAGCAGCATCCGCAGGTGCTCGGGTTATGGGATTTGGTCGTCAAACTGATGATTTCCGTCTTGGTGAAGCCAGCGTGCAAAGCGATGTGGTTGTGGTTCAGGCGACGGCGCACGGCATGCCGTTGCTGTTCAAGATTCAGACCGAAGGGCTGCATTTCGCGATGAATGCGTTGGGGGCATTGGCGGTCTGTGAAGCGATGGGTGCCGATCTGGCGCTGGCAACGATGGCTTTGGCACGCTGGTCGCCAGTGCAGGGACGTGGCGCGCGCGAAGTGGTCCGGCTCGACCCGGTAGAAGCCGAGCTGACGCTTGATCTGATTGATGATTCCTATAACGCCAACCCCGCCTCGATGGCGGCAGCGCTTGATGTGCTGGCGCGGGCCAAAACGCAGGACAATACCGGGCGAGTGCAAAAAGGCCGCCGCATTGCCTTTATCGGCGATATGAAAGAGCTGGGTCCGAAGGGCCGGGATTTGCACATCGCCTTGGCCGATCTGTCTGCGATGCAGCAGTTGGATGTCGTGCATTGCATTGGCCCGCTGATGCGCGCTCTTTATGACAGATTGCCCGAACCACAACGCGGCGTGTGGTGCGAAACCAGTTCCGAGATGGCGCAAGGTATGCATGCGCGGCTGGATAGTGGCGATGTTGTGCTGGTCAAGGGCTCTCTAAGCATGAAGCTGGCGCGGGTCGTTGACGCCATTCGCAAAATGGGTCATGCCGAGTTACATTCAGAAACACAAGATGATGAGTAGGACAGGATAGAATGCTCTATTGGTTGACAGGATTGTCCGATGGCGGGGACTTTTTTAACCTGTTTCGCTATATATCCTTCCGTGCAGGCGGTGCATTTCTGACGTCGCTGATATTCTGTTTTTTATTTGGACGCCCGTTGATCGCAGTATTGCGCCGCACCCAAGGCAAGGGCCAGCCGATCCGTGAAGATGGTCCCGAAGGACATTTTATCAAGGCTGGGACGCCGACAATGGGCGGCTTGCTGATTGTTGGTGCGCTGGTCACGTCTACGCTGATCTGGGCGCGGTGGGACAATCCGTTCGTCTGGTTGGTGCTGTTTGTGACTGTAGCCTTTGGGATCATCGGGTTTGCCGATGATTATGCCAAAGTTAGCAAGCAGAACACCAAAGGCGTGCCAGGGAAATTGCGGCTCGCATTGGGGATTATTATTGCGATCGTCGCCGCTATGTGGGCTTCGGCCAACCATCCTGAGGCGTTGCAGGGGCAACTGGCCTTGCCGGTGTTCAAGGACACATTGGTTAATCTGGGCCTGTTCTATATACCTTTTGTGGTCTGTGTGATCGTCGGGTCAGCCAACGCCGTAAACCTGACGGATGGTCTGGATGGGTTAGCGATCATGCCTGTGATGATCGCGGCATCGACATTGGGCGTCATTGCCTATGCGGTTGGGCGCGTTGACTTTACCCAATATCTGGACGTGCATTATGTGGCAGGAACCGGGGAAATTCTGATCTTTACCATGGCATTGTTTGGCGGTGGACTTGGCTTTTTATGGTACAATGCGCCACCGGCGGCTGTGTTCATGGGTGACACCGGTTCTTTGGCACTAGGTGGTGCGCTGGGTGCAATTGCGGTTGCAACCAAACACGAACTGGTGTTGGCGGTTGTTGGCGGGTTGTTTGTTGTCGAAGCGCTTAGCGTCATCATTCAGGTACTTTATTTCAAAAGCACCGGAAAGCGGGTGTTCCTTATGGCCCCTATCCACCATCACTATGAAAAACTTGGTTGGTCAGAACCTACAATCGTTATCCGGTTCTGGATCATTTCACTGATACTGGCGATGATCGGGCTGGCGACTCTGAAAGTACGGTAACGGGGCACGCTCCTCCGCCCGGTTGGGCGTCGTCGCATTATTGGGAGAGTTGGGGATAGTGATGGGACGGTATGTTCAAATGAGGTACGATACATGATCCCGGTTCTGGGTGTTTCCGGCGCGCAGGTGGCTGTGCTTGGGCTGGGGCGTTCAGGTCTGGCGACCGCAAAGGCGTTGCGCGCCGGTGGGGCCGAGGCGGTGTGTTGGGATGACAACCCCGAGGCGCGTGCGGCAGCTGAAGATTCGGGGTTCTGCTGTCGTGATTTGCGCAAAGCCGGGGCGTTTGACGGGGTCGCCTCTCTGATCGTGTCTCCGGGCATTCCACATCTTTATCCGGCACCCCATGCTGTTGTGCGGGCTGCGCTGACGGCTGGTGTTCCCGTCGACAATGACATCGGGTTGTTCTTCCGCTCGTTTGCGGCGCAGGAATGGGACAGTTTTGATACAATACCGCAGGTCGTGGCCGTCACGGGGTCAAACGGAAAATCCACAACCGCGGCTCTGATCGCGCATATACTTGGCCACGTGGGCAGACCGGTACAGTTGGCCGGCAATATCGGTCGCGGAGTTCTAGATATAGATCCAGCGATTGATAGCGAGGTCGTGGTGCTGGAACTATCCAGTTATCAGACCGAACTGGCGCGTTCGTTGACGCCGGATGTTGCGGTGTTCACCAACCTTAGCCCCGACCATTTGGATCGGCATGGCGGCCTTGGCGGTTATTTCGCGGCCAAGCGACGGTTGTTTGCCGAGGGCGGACCAGATCGCGCGGTGATCGGCATCGATGAAGCCGAAGGGCTGTATCTGGCTGGGCAATTGTCCGAAGGGCCGGGGGATGATCGGGTGATTCAGATTTCGGTTGAGGATAAGTTAACTGGGCCGGGCTGGCATGTATTTGCCCGCAAGGGGTTCCTGTCCGAGTATCGTAAAACCCGTCAGGTGGGTTCGATTGATCTGCGAAAGGTGGCTGGATTGCCTGGTGCGCATAACCATCAGAATGCCTGCGCGGCCTATGCGGTTTGTCGATCTTTGGGACTTGCTCCAAGGGTGATAGAGGCAGCATTTCACAGCTATCCCGGTTTGCCGCACCGGTCGCAGATCGTCGCGGATCAGGGTGGTGTGACTTACGTAAACGATTCCAAGGCAACGAATGTGGATAGTGCCGCCAAAGCGCTAAGCGCGTTCAAACGGATTCGCTGGATTTGTGGCGGGCTTGAGAAAGAGGGCGGCCTGGACGGGTTAAAAGGTGCCACCGGTGCGGTGGCAAAGGCCTATGTGATCGGGCGTGAGGCAGCAGGCTTTGCGCTTGGACTGGATGTCGAGGCCGAAATTTGCACGTCGATGGCCGTGGCTGTCAAGCGGGCGATGGCCGAGGCCGAAACGGGTGATACGGTGTTGCTGGCTCCGGCGGCGGCGAGCTTTGATCAATATGATAACTTTGAGCAACGCGGCGATGATTTCACGGCAGAGGTGCACAAAGGGTTGGCGTAATACATCACTTGTTCTTATTTTGTTCCTGCCATAAGGTTTGAGAATGTATTACGAGGGCGGATTATGGCGAACACTCAGCAACAGAAATTTGAACGCTTCAGTGCGCTGCATTTTGGAGATGCGGCATTTGTAATGCCGAATCCATGGGATGCCGGGTCTGCCCGAATTCTGGATGGTTTGGGATTTGCGGCTTTGGCCACCACCAGCGCGGGTTATGCATTTTCAGTAGGAAAGCGGGATTCTTATGCCGGATTGAGCCGAGATGAAGTTCTGGCAAACGCGGCAGATATTGTTGCCGCGACCGAGCTGCCGGTCTCTGCCGACCTGGAGGACGGGTTTGGTGCTGATCCAGTGACCTGTGCCGACACGATAGTACGGGCCTGCGAGATTGGGTTGGTAGGCGGATCGATCGAGGATGCGACCGGGGATGCGGATACGCCGATCTATGGCATTGATCATGCGGTTGAGCGCGTAAGAGCGGCGGTCGAGGCGGCAAATGGCAGGCCGTTTCTGGTGACGGCACGGGCCGAGAACTATTTGTGGGGGCGGCTTGATCTCGCGGATACGATTGCCCGGTTGCAGGGGTTTTCCGAGGTCGGGGCCGATGTGCTTTATGCGCCGGGATTGCCGGATATCGAAGCGATCCGGACGGTCTGCCAAGAGGTGGATAAGCCGGTGAATGTGGTGATGGGATTGCAAGGACCGACCTATACGGTTGCACAATTGTCAGATGCCGGTGTGCGCCGGATCAGTGTTGGTGGATCATTTGCACGCGCGGCCTACGGCGCGATGATCCGCGCGGGCGAAGAGGTTATGGGGGCCGGGACGTTTGGATATGCGGACGAGGCGGTGTCGGGGGCGGTGATATCTTCTATGATGTCGGCGCAAAAATTGCAGGATCGGGATTAAGGAATTTCTTGCCTCCGGCGGGGTCTTTCTTATGTGGACGACTGTCAACGCCTGCGGGTGGCAATTGAGTGCATTTGCTATGGCATCGCCGGAATGTCCGTTGGCTCAGGTTCGGCCCCTGTAGCTGTGAGCATGGCATGTATCTGTCCCCGGTGGTGGGTTTGGTGGTTGAAGAGTTGAACGACGCAGATCGCTTTTGGCATTTCTATCCTGGCCGAGCCGTCAGGAGGGTACCATCTGATAACGCCATTGAGATCTGCGTTGGTCGTGCCGACTGCCCATTGTTCGATTTCTGCATCTCGCCGTGCTCGTAAGTCTTTGAACTCAGCCCAATCTGATGGGCTGATCAGCGAATGTGTGACCGTATCTTGCGGGCGTTCATTACCTTTGATGCGCTCAAGCATGAGGGCATCGGCCCAATAGAGGTGGTTCAGTGTCGCTGCTATGGACTTGAAGAACGCGCCTTGGTCCATCCAGCGTTCGGTATCGGTCAATCCGTCGGCTGCGGTGATGAGTGAGGTATTTTGCCATCTGTTGTAGCGCGCCAAAAGTTGGCAATATTCGGCTGAAATCATCTTTCGTGGCCTCAGAGTTTAGGGTGAAATTTGAGAGGGGTTAGCGCTTTGCACTGAATTAGAGCAAACTGCGCATCGTCCCGTACAGAGCAGAGCGCTGTCGGGTGAATGTCTTAGTATAGGTATCACCGGCTTTGTGTAAGCCTTTTCTTATTCGTGCCTGTTTGTTTGCAGGATCACCAAGTACCGTTTTCGGTACGCGCCGCTTGATGAGGGTGCCGCCCTTTTTTGCTGTCGGTTATCCTGACCGAGCCCCCGCACGCGGCACCCTCGGCTGGCAATGGCGGTGTTTTCACCGTCATGCGCCAGAGTTTGATCGCGAGCTTGCGGACGACGGTCACAAAAGCTTTCTGCCCGATCCCGTGCTTGGCGAAATGGTGGTTGTAGATGGCCTTGGCCTCTGGGTCGCGCCAGGTCCATTGCCACTTTGGCTGACGACAGTCGAAAGACCGGGATAGGACGTGACCTCTTCCGATCGATTGAAGCGTTCCGGAGAGAACAGCTTGGCAAGAAAATGTGCTGCCGCTGTCTCAACCACGCCGTCTTCCGGCTCAAATAGGGCGACCGAATAGGTCTTCTGTTGAACATCCAGCCCGACATAGATGGGCCGATCCTCGCCAGCGGCGACGAACCGCGAAATCCGTGTTGCTTTCTTGACCATGCTGGAATCTCCTCAATCTGGAAAACTCCGGCATCGCAGCAATCAATCGCCACGCCGTCCAGCATGGTACTTTTTTGCCAAAATGAATAGGGAAAGAAAGTTTAACCTAGTGCGATGGCGGTGCCTGCGGCTTGGGCCGAGGACCACGCCCACTGAAAATTGTAACCCCCTAGCCAACCGGTCACATCGACAGCTTCGCCGATAACATAGAGGCCGGGGGTTGTGTGGCTTTGCATTGTAGTTGAGGACAGAGCGGCCGTGTCAATGCCCCCAAGGGTGACCTCGGCGGTGCGGTAGCCTTCGGTGCCCGATGGGGTCAGCTGCCATGCTGAGAGCTGGTTGGTCAGGGTTTGCAGTTTCTCATCTGACTGGTCGGCAAGACGATCTGCCAGGTGTAGGGGCTGCGCAAGGTACTCTACCAGCCGCGTCGGGAGCAATTGGGCGAGTTCGGTTTTTAGCGCGCGCCTGCCTTGCGTTTGGCGTTGGGTTTTCAGGATATCGAACAGATCAATTTCCGGGATCAGATTGACAGTAACAGGTTCCCCCTCACGCCAATAAGATGAGAGTTGCAGCACAGCCGGGCCCGACAGGCCACGATGGGTGAACAAGAGGGCTTCGTCAAAGCTGGCGCGTTGGTTGCTTAGCCGACTTGGCAATGAAACCCCGGCCAGAGGTTTGAACTGATCATTGGGAAAGGTGAACGGTACGAGTGCCGGGCGGGTTTCGGTGACGGGCAGGCCGAACTGGCGGGCTATGTCATAGGCGAACCCGGTGGCGCCCATCTTGGGGATGGATTTGCCGCCGGTGGCAAGTACCAGATTGCGACAGTTCAACGATTGGGGCTGGCCATCACGGCTGGCGGTCAGGGTGAACCCGTTTTCGGATTGGCGGATATCTGTGACACTGGATTGCAGCCAGAGGTCAGCCCCGGCACGGTCCATTTCGGCCAGCAACATAGCGACGATCTGTTTCGCAGAGCCATCGCAGAACAACTGGCCAAGGGTCTTTTCGTGCCAGGCGATGTCGTGACTGTCAATCAGTTCAATGAAGTCCCATTGCGTATAACGGGCCAGTGCGGATTTGGCGAAATGCGGGTTTTCAGACAGGAAATTGTCGGCACTTGCATAAAGATTGGTGAAATTACAGCGCCCGCCTCCTGAGATGCGGATTTTTTCACCCGGCGCCTTGGCGTGGTCGATCAGCAGCACGTTCGGCCCGGCATTTGCCGCGCACATCAGCCCTGCGGCACCTGCGCCAATGATGATGGTCTCATAGAACATGGCGATGCCTTTGCGCGGTTTGTCGCAAAACACAAGAGGTAGCACTGGATCGAAAGGCAATTTGGCTGTAGAGTCGGTTTTAGATCCCGGAAAGGGACGTGTATGAGGCAGTAGGCGGCAGTAATAATGACAGAGATGGTGTATGGTGCAGTCCCCCTTGGGGCTGGCGAGCCAATTTTACCAAAATGGTGGCGGACGCTCGACAAATTGTCGATGTCCTGTGTTTTAGTCCTGTTTGTGATCGGGTTGTTGCTGGGCTTGGCAGCGTCACCTCCACTGGCCGCGCGCAACGGGTTTGAGCCGTTTCATTATGTACAGCGACAGGCGATGTTTGGCGGGCTGGCTATTGCCGCGATGCTGCTGACATCGATGATGTCGCCAACGCTGGTGCGTCGGTTGGCGGTACTTGGGTTTCTTGCGTCATTCATTGCTTTAGGGTTTTTGCCAATGTTTGGTACGGATTTCGGCAAGGGCGCTGTGCGCTGGTATAGTCTTGGGTTTGCTTCGGTGCAGCCTTCGGAGTTCCTGAAGCCCGGGTTCATGGTTGTGGCCGCATGGATGTTGTCGGCAAGCCAGCAGATCAACGGCCCCCCCGGCAAGACATGGTCGTTTCTGCTATGTGCTGTGATCGTGATGATGTTGGTGCTGCAGCCGGATTTCGGACAGGCCTGTCTGGTGCTGTTTGGCTGGGGTGTGATGTATTTTGTTGCGGGCGCGCCGATGATTTTGCTGGTGGCAATGGCCGGGCTGGTCGTGTTTGGTGGCACGCTGGCCTATTCGAATTCGGAACATTTTGCCCGCCGCATCGATGGGTTCCTGTCAGCCGAGGTCGATCCGACCACCCAGCTTGGCTATGCCAGCAATGCGATCCGCGAAGGTGGGTTGTTTGGTGTTGGCGTGGGCGAAGGTCAGGTGAAATGGTCACTGCCGGACGCGCATACCGATTTCATTGTCGCTGTAGCCGCCGAAGAATACGGGCTGGTTCTGGTTCTGATCATCATCGCTCTTTACACACTGATCGTGGTGCGCTCGCTTTTCCGGTTGATGCGCGAACGTGATCCGTTCATCCGGTTGGCCGGAACCGGTCTGGTCAGCATGTTCGGTGTGCAGGCGATGATCAATATGGGTGTTGCAGTGCGGTTGTTGCCGGCCAAAGGCATGACCTTGCCTTTTGTCAGCTATGGTGGTTCGTCCCTGATTGCGGGCGGAATTGCGGTTGGCATGTTGCTGGCGTTGACGCGAACCCGGCCACAAGGTGAGATCGGAGATTTCCTGAGAGGCCAAGGTAGATGAGAGAGACGCCATGACCACGCCATTGTTGTTGATCGCCGCCGGGGGGACCGGTGGGCATATGTTCCCGGCACAGGCTCTGGCCGAGGCAATGCTGAAACAGGGCTGGCGGGTTCAGCTGTCAACGGATGCGCGCGGTGCGCGTTATACGGGCGGCTTTCCCCATACGACTGAGATTACCGAAGTCAGCAGCGCCACATTCGCACGTGGCGGAATTGTCGCCAAAGCGATGGTGCTGCCGCGTATTGCAGCAGGTGTATTGGGCGCGATGTCACAGATGCGACGTGACCGGCCCGATGTTGTGGTCGGTTTTGGAGGTTATCCCAGTATTCCAGCGCTTGGGGCGGCTGTGTTGCTGGGTCTTCCGCGAATGATCCATGAGCAAAACGGTGTTCTGGGTCGGGTAAACGACTTGTTTGCCAAACGCGTCGCTGCGGTTGCCTGTGGTGTCTGGCCAACCGTTCTTCCGGACGGTGCCAATGGTGTGCATGTGGGCAATCCAGTGCGCGCCTCGGTGCTTGCCCGGGCAGGGGCGTCTTACATTGCGCCCGGCGATTATCCGATGTCGATTCTTGTTATGGGTGGCAGTCAGGGTGCGCGTATCTTGTCAGAGAAGGTGCCGGGTGCGATTGCCGCTTTGCCAGAGGCGATCCGTGTCAACATCCGTGTCAGTCATCAGGCCCGCGATGAAGATGCTGATCGGGTCGCGGCCTTTTATGCAGAGTATGGCATATCCGCTGAGGTAAAACCGTTCTTTCAGGACGTCCCGCGCCGGATGAGCGAGGCGCAGTTGGTGATCAGTCGCGCCGGAGCATCGTCAATCGCTGATCTGACGGTTATCGGACGCCCTTCGATCCTGATCCCATATGCCGCCGCCGCAGGCGATCATCAAACCGCCAATGCGCGAGGGTTGGTTGAGGCTGGAGCCTGTATTCTGATCCCTGAATCCAAATTGAACGCCGCTTCGCTTAGCGAACAGATCAGCTCTGTTCTCAGCAATCCGGACGCAGCGCAACGCATGGCGCAGGCTGCCCTGTCTGTCGGCATGCCCGACGCAACCAATCAATTGGTCTTGCTGGTGGAAAAACTGGCCGCAAAGGAAACCCTATGACCCCTGCCACGAAACTTCCCGGTGATATTGGTTCGATCCATTTCGTTGGTATTGGCGGTATCGGCATGTCTGGCATTGCCGAGGTGCTGCTGAACCAAGGTTATGTGGTGCAGGGATCCGACCTGAAAGCGTCAAAAATCACCGACAGGCTTGAAAAACTGGGGGCCACGATTTTTATAGGTCAAAAGGCAGAAAACCTGACCGGAGCCGAGGTTGTCGTAATCTCATCCGCGATCAAACCGGGAAACCCTGAATTGGACGAAGCCCGCCACACTGGTCTACCAGTTGTGCGTCGCGCCGAGATGCTGGCCGAACTGATGCGGCTTAAATCCAACATTGCGGTGGCCGGAACCCACGGCAAGACAACGACGACAACCATGATGGCCGAGTTGATGGTGGCCGGGAATTTTGACCCCACCATTGTAAATGGCGGTATCATTCACGCCTATGGATCAAACGCCCGCATGGGGCAGGGCGAATGGATGGTGGTTGAGGCCGACGAATCCGATGGCACGTTCAACCGATTGCCCGCAACCATCGCCATCGTCACCAATATCGACCCGGAACATATGGAGCACTGGGGCGATTTCGACACCCTGCGTGACGGGTTTTACGAATTCGTCTCAAACATTCCGTTTTATGGCGTGGCGGTGTGCTGCACCGATCACCCCGAGGTGCAGACGCTGGTTGGCCGGATCAGTGATCGACGCGTGGTGACCTATGGGTTCAATGCGCAGGCCGATGTACGGGCAGTGAACCTGACCTACAAAGGTGGCGTCGCACATTTTGACATAGAACTGCAGGCCGAGGACATGACAATCGAAGGCTGCAGTCTTCCGATGCCCGGAGACCACAACGTATCAAATGCATTGGCCGCGGTGGCCGTTGCCCGTCATCTGGGTATGAAAGGCAGCGAAATCCGCGATGCTTTGGCTAACTTTGGCGGCGTTAACCGGCGCTTTACCAAGGTGGGCGAAGTAAACGGCGTTACGATCATTGACGACTATGGCCACCACCCGGTCGAAATTGCCGCCGTCCTGAAGGCCGCGCGCCAAGCCACCGAAGGCCGCGTTATCGCCATACACCAGCCACACCGCTTTTCCCGTATGGCCGACCTGTTCGATGACTTTTGCGCCTGTTTCAACGAAGCTGACGTAGCTGCCATCGCGCCCGTGTTCGCCGCTGGCGAAGAGCCAATAGAAGGCGCAAGCCGCGATGATCTGGTGGCCGGCCTGATTGCGCATGGTCACCGCCATGCGCGTGCAATTGAGACCGAGGACGACCTTTTGGCTTTGGTCCGGGAACAAGCAAAACCCGGTGACATGGTGGTCTGTCTGGGGGCAGGGACCATCAGCAGCTGGGCTAACGGTTTGCCGGAGCGCCTGAAAGGTTAACCCCATGAGCGATACATTGAAACGCCGCATCGGCCCCGGACTGCTCACTGCTTATGGTGTGGGTGTCATGGTCGGCGCGGGGATCTATGTATTGGTCGGGGTCGTTGCAAACGAGGCCGGAATCTGGGCCCCTTTGGCGTTTCTGATGGCGGGTGTTATCGCCGCCCCAACCGCCCTTAGTTATTCTGAATTTTCCACGCGCCTCCCCGAAGCCGCAGGCGAAGCCGCCTATGTCGGCACCGGATTGAACAGTCAGGCAATGGCATTGTTGGTGGGGCTGGCCATCGTGTTTGCCGGGACGTTGTCTGCCGGGGCGGTGCTTCGGGGTGGCGTCGGCTATCTGGTCAATAATATCGACATCGACGCCACGCTCTCGATCGTTGTTCTGGGCACTGCGCTGATCGGTGTTGCCATGGTTGGCGTTCTGGAAAGCCTTGCGCTTGTGGCGGTGTTCACCGTGATCGAACTGGTCGGATTGGCCTTGGTGGTCTGGGCCGGCATGACCGCACCGGCGGTCACGACATTCAGCGCACCCGCAACGCCACTGGTCTGGTCAGGTGTCGGCATCGGTGCGGTTCTGGCGTTTTTTGCCTTTATCGGGTTTGAAGACATCGTCAACATGGCCGAAGAGGTGGAAAACCCAACCACAAATCTGCCGCTTGCGATCCTGTGCTCATTGACTATCACCACACTTATCTATGGGGCCGTTGCATACGCTGCTGTCCGTGTCGTTCCCGTTGACGCACTCGCCCAAAGCACCAGCCCTCTGGTGTTGGTCTGGCAGGCCGCGCGCGGAGGTGACGCGCAATTCTTGTCGGCAATCGCCGTATTTGCCGCTTTGAACGGTGTTTTGGCGCAGATCGTGATGGCCTCTCGTGTGTTGTTCGGGCTGGGTAGGCGCTCGGCTTCGCTGGCGATGTTTCATCATACGCATGCGCGTTTGGGTACGCCGATACTGGCAACGACCCTCGTCGGAGTTGGCGTAGTGGGCACGGCGATGGTTGCCCGTGTCTCCACCCTGGCCGAACTCACATCAACCGTGCTGCTATCGGTGTTTGTTCTGGTCAATCTCGCGCTGATCATGCAAAAACGCCGCGCGCCCGAAGCCACGTTTCGGGTGCCGATGCTGGTCCCGGTTGTTGGTCTGATTCTGTCCCTTGCCGCCTTGTCGCTAACTATCGGAGCCCGTCTATGAGCCTCTCAATCGTTCTTGCCGTTGCATGGGTTTTTGCTGCGACCGCCGTCGCCATGTTGCCGATGCGCCGACAATACCTGCCCGGATCCATCCTGCTATTCGCTGCCCCCGTCCTGATTGCTTTTCTTGGCTATCAACATGGCTGGATCGCCGCCATCGCTGCATTTGCAGCATTCTTGTCAATGTTCCGCAAACCTCTGCGCTATTTCTGGCGCAAGTGGCGCGGGCTGGAAACCGAGGTACCAGAATGAACCTTTCTCTGACCCTGGCCGCGCTTTGGGCGCTTAGCGCAAATGTGCTGGCGATGCTTCCCAGCAATGACAATCACTGGCGTCGCGCCTATATTCTGATCGCGGTGGGCATCCCGATTTTGGGCTATGTTAC
>PIVL01000637.1 GCA_003354145.1 Paracoccaceae bacterium | reverse complement strand
CTTGGGCAGTGGAACATTGATATGTCACGCCACGCACGCGAATGCCTGTCACCAAAGGATTATGCCCGGTTTTCCTATTACGAAAAATGGTTGGCCGGATTGGCTGATACGCTGGTGCAGACCGGTGTTCTGACAGCCGAAGATTTGCAGGATTTGTCGACGCATGACGAGTCGACGCATCCGTTGGCAGATCGAATGATCACAGCGGACAACGTCGTGCCAGCCATGGAACGCGGCGGGCCTGCGGATCGGCCCAGCAATGTGGCGGCCAAGTTCGCGGTTGGGCAGGCTGTGTGCACCGCACATCCCGCCGGTAATCGTTTGGTTGACGGCGGGCACACGCGATTGCCCGCCTATGCGCAAGGGGCCAAGGGGCGCATACTGCGGCTGCACGGCACACATGTGTTTCCCGACAGCAGTGCACATGGATTGGGCGAAGCACCTGAGCCGCTTTATGCGGTGGTATTTGCTGCGTCTGAATTGTGGACCGCTCCGGAACACCCCAACGACGAAGTGATCCTTGATCTGTGGCAATCCTATCTGGCCCCGGCATGAGCGGCGCACCGGAACCCGCGTTCAGCGAACCCTGGCATGCGCAGGTCTTTGCCCTGACCGTGTTTCTGAACGAAGCCGGGCATTTCAGCTGGCCCGACTGGGCCACGCGTTTTTCGCAAACATTGGCGCGGAACGGGCTGGATAAAGAGCTGGACGGCGGCGAGGATTATTTCAACGCTTGGCTAGAGACGCTTGAGGCGATGCTGGCAGACAGCGCACAGGCCGCCCCGGAAGACGTCGAACGGTTTCGTGCAGATTGGGAACGGGCGTATCTAAGCACGCCCCACGGAGAGCCGGTTAATTTGGCAGCTGACTGACCTTGTCTAAGGTTCCTTATCCGGATCCGGTTTGCCAATTCCGCGAAACACCATCTTGAACGGCAATGCCCAGGCCACGCCTAAAACCATATAGATCAGCAACTCCACCCAAAACGGTGGACGGTCAAAAAAGACCGTCATCACCACCGACGCCACAATGATATATAGCGGCAGTCCGATCACCAGCAGGAACAATGACCAGCGGCGGCGGGCCTTATAGGACAGGCCGGGTTTGCGGTTGTCCCCCATCAGTCAGCAAACGGATCGGTGACAAGGATGGTATCATCCCGCTCGGGCGAGGTGGACAGCATTGCAACCGGGCAATCAATCAGCTCTTCGATCCTGCGCACATATTTGATCGCTTCCGCCGGAAGATCGGCCCAACTGCGTGCACCTTCGGTACTTTGGCTCCAACCCGGAATTTCTTCGTATATTGGCGTACAGCGGGCCTGATGATCAGCAGCCGTTGGCAAATGATCGATGCGTTTGCCGTCAAGTTCATAGGCGACGCAGATTTTCAGCGT
>PIVL01000636.1 GCA_003354145.1 Paracoccaceae bacterium | reverse complement strand
GACTTCCCTGCTGTCGCGATCTACGACAAGAGCGCGGCTTGTTGGCACGCGCGCAGCGCTTCGCAGCGCGTGCAATGGCGGTGCTCCTGGAAGCTGAGCCGTCTGCTCGCGGCCGCGCCCTCGGAGGGCGAGCGCTTCTTCCTGTACATACTCCTGCTCAACGTGCCGGGCGCTGACTCCTTCCGAGAGTTGCGCACGTGCGCCGGTGAGACGCATGCGTCATTCCGCGCCGCGTGCATTGCTCGCGGCCTCATCGACAACAACCGCGAGTACGAGCTGGCCTTGGAGGATGCCGCGCAGTTCCGATCCGCCGCCGGCATGCGCCGTATGTTCTCGATGCTGCTGCTGAACGCGGACGTTGCCGAGCCGCGGGCGCTGTGGGAGGCGTTCGCGGAGGAGATGTCGGCGGATCTGCCGGCGGCCGCGGACGCCGCCGCTGATGCGGCGCCGTCCGCGCTGGCGCTGGTGGCGGACATGTTGGCGGCGCACGGGTACAGCCTGGCGGACTTCGGCCTCCCCGACGCGCCGGGCGGCACGGCGCATCTGATGTACCGGCGCGAGCTGCGCCTGGCACGCAGCTACGACACCGCGGCGCAGGCGGCGTTGGCTCTGTCCAGACGTGCTACGATGAATCCTAGCCAGGCACTCGTGTACGACCGTGTCGACCGGATACTGCGCGCCGCCGAGCCGGGTGAAGAGCTTGCAACACGAGTGCTCGTGGACGGCGCCGCCGGCACCGGTAAGACGTTCCTGTTCGAGGCGGTCCTCGCGTTGGCACGCTCACACCGGCACGTGGTTGTGGCGTGTGCGTGGTCCGGTCTGGCCGCTGCTCTCCTCCCGGGAGCACGGACGTGCCACGCCGTGTTCGGGTTCCCGGTGCCGTTGCCGACGGAGGGCCGCCTGATGAATGCCAGCCCGCGTACGGGCCGCGGCGAGCTGCTGCGTGTCGCGACTGTTATCGTGTGGGACGAGCTATTCATGTGTCCGGCCCGTGCGATCGACGACGTGGACGCGGGGCTGCGCGACCTGTGCGGGAGCCGGCTGCCGTTCGCCGGCAAGCTGGTGCTGTTCGGCGGCGACCCGCGGCAGACGCTGCCGGTGATGCCGCGCGCGACGCGCACGGAGCAGATTGAGGCGAGCGCTCGACGTGCCGACGCGCTCCGTGTGCACGTGACGATGGCCGTCACGCTCCAGGCGAACATGCGCGCGAGCGCCGACCCAGAGTTCGCTACGATGCTACTCGCTGTCGGCAACGGCGTGGCCGAGCCCGCCGCGCGGGTGTCGCCGTGCAGCGTCGTACTGCCCGGGCGCCTGCGGCTCAGCAGCGCCGACGAGTCCGCGCTGCTCACGTGGGTGTACGCGGACTGCGAGGCGAAGGTAGGCCGTCTGCTGCGCTCGGC
>PIVL01000635.1 GCA_003354145.1 Paracoccaceae bacterium | reverse complement strand
CCATCGAACCCGGTTCACGTTTCACCTTGTACAAGCTCGAGCCTCTGCTGGACGCCGCACACGAACGGCTGGCAGGCGTGGTATTCGAGAGCCTGGATTGGAAAGACGTGATTCGGCGTTATGACACTCCCAACACGCTGTTTTATTTGGATCCGCCGTATTGGGGTGGTGAGAATGATTACGGAAAAGGGTTGTTTGGCCGTGACCAGTTTATGGCTATGGCAGACGCGCTGGCCGACATCGATGGGGCATTCATTCTGTCGATCAACGATCGGCCAGAAATCCGCAAATTGTTTGGGGAGTTCCATATGGACGAGGTGACGCTGAAATACACGGTGGCGAAGTCTGAGGCGACAGAGGCGAAGGAGCTGATCGTGTCGAATCGGAAACCGACGATTTCACTGCTTTGAATTTATTTCGCCGGAGTTCGTGTTAAGGTGCGAACTCTGCCTTCGTCCGGTTTCTGGCCGCTTTGATAATTCTAGGATTCGGATCTAACGACGCGATGCGCATGGCAGAGCAGGGGATGCGAGGTAGTGATTGATATTTCCAACTTATTGCGTTCCAGCAACGCGAATCCGCGATCGGCCATTGAAACCATTGGCTTTCACCCTGATCCGCAATACACACACACGGATTTTGGGGACATGGGCTGGCCTTTCGGTTGTTTGTAGCGGTCAGGGGTGTTGATAACCTCTCAGATAGCGCGGAAATCAGGCTTGCTCAACTACGCGGATGGATCATTCGCGGATGGAGATAAAAAGACATGGCAATCAGAGCCGGGAGCACAGGATTAAGGATCATCGGGTGGGTTGCCGTAGGGGCGTCCGTCGTCGCGATGGCTGTGGCTGGCCTTTACTACGCAGGTGTTTTAAGGCCACAACCTGGAAAACCCGCCGTGGTGAGCGACTCTGCCACATCCACGCCTGAAGCTGTCACACCTCTGGTTCAGCCAAAACCGAAACCAGTTGTTGAGGCACCAGTGGCCACAGCGGAACCAGAGATCGAAGCCACTGAGCGTGATGCGACACCTGATACCGCAGCGACGGCCAAGTCCGAGCCTGAAACCGAATCAGCGCCAGTCGTGACAGCTTTGCAAGCGGACGATACGCCTGACGTGCCACCTGCTTTGATTGCACCGGCATTTGATGTTGTGCGGGTTGATCCGGACGGCTCGGCCGTGATTGCTGGCACCGGCTCCGCCGGAAGTATCGTCACCATATTTCTGGACGGTGAAGAGCATGACTCGGTTACTGTGGACGCCAAGGGTAAGTTCGCCAGCCTGTTGTTTCTAGACCCAAGCGATGTGGCCCGCTTGCTGACCCTTGAGGCCCAGACGGGAGAGCAGCGCGTTGAGTCTGACGATCAAATTATCTTGGCACCAACCCCGCGCAAAGAACC
>PIVL01000634.1 GCA_003354145.1 Paracoccaceae bacterium | reverse complement strand
GCATTGGAGGAAGAGCACTAAGATGCTGGAAGTCACTGATCTTCATGCCTTTTACGGCAAATCGCACATCCTTCAGGGTGTAAACTTGAACATACAAGAGGGAGAGATCGTCGCCCTTTTGGGGCGCAACGGGGTGGGACGGTCCACCACCTGCAAAGCCATAATAGGCGAAGTCGAACCAAAGGGTTCGGTCAAGTTAAATGGGCAAGAGATTGCGGGTAAGACGTCGTATGAGATAGCCAATTTGGGAATTGGTTATGTCCCAGAGAACCGGGACATCTTTCCCGGCCTGACAACGCGGCAAAACCTGATCCTTGGCTTGAAACCCGGACAAAAGGACGGTGCCGGACGCTGGAAGATGCAAGACATGTTTGAAATGTTCTCAAATCTGGACGAACGCGCAGATGTCGAGGCTTCGGTTCTTTCTGGCGGAGAGCAACAGATGCTGACCATGTGCCGCACACTTATGGGCGACCCTGACTTGGTTATGATTGATGAGCCTACAGAAGGTCTGTCGCCGCAGATGGTGAAACGGGTGGCGCAATTGCTGCAAGAGATTGCCAAGCGTGGCATTGCTACGTTGCTGGTTGAGCAGAAACTGTCGATCGCCATGGACATTGCGCATCGGGTCTATGTCATGGGCCACGGTCATGTTGTGTTTGAAGGCACTCCACAGGAACTGCGCGACCGCGAAGACGTGCGCAAAGAATGGCTTGAGGTTTAGGCCGCAGCTATGAAACTGATCCAATGTAATGATCTGGGGGACGGGATCACCCAGATCATTCTGAACCGCGCGCCGGTCAATGCATTGTCGGCGCAGTTTCTGATGGAGTTCTCGGGCACTTTGGACCAGTTGGCAGCGGATAAATCTGTTCGCGGTGTCGTTATTTCCAGCGCTTTCAAGGTGTTCTCGGCGGGTCTTGATCTAAAGGAAGCACTTGATCTTGATCGAAGCGATGTAAATGCCATTGTCAAAGCGTTGAATGTTGCGTTTCTGAATCTGTTCGCTTTTCCCAAACCCACAGTTGCCGCTATCAGTGGCTCAGCCATTGCCGGCGGGTTGTTTTTCGTATTGGCCAGTGATTACCGCGTCGCCGCGCGTGGTGCCAAATTTGGTCTTGCCGAAGTGCGCGTTGGAGTCGACTTCCCTGTTGGACCGATGGAAATTGCCCGGGCGACGCTGTCTGTGAATGATCTGCGTCGCCTGATGTTGTCTGGTCAGCCAATTTCGGCAGCGACTGCAGAAAAATCCGGCATTGTTGATGCCCTGTTGCCAGATGAATCTGTACTGGATGCAGCTGTAGAGGCCGCCAAAACCCTGGCAAGCAGCCCGCCCACCGCATATGCAGCGGTTAAACGCCAGATCCGAGGCGATGCGATTACCCGAATACAGGATGCTATG
>PIVL01000300.1 GCA_003354145.1 Paracoccaceae bacterium | reverse complement strand
AAAGTCGCGCATCAAATGACACCGCTGTACCGTCAATGGATCGCCCAGTCCCGTTTTGTTGTGTTGTCAACTGTTGGGGCTGCTGGAACAGACGGAACCCCGCGGGGCGATGACGGGCCAGTTGTCAGGATCATGGATGCACAGACGCTATGGCTGCCGGATTGGCGCGGAAACAACCGCATTGATTCCTTACGCAACATTGTTGAGGACGGGCGCGTTAGCCTGATGTTCATGGTACCGGGGTGCAAAAATGTAGTGCGGGTGAATGGCCATGCTGTGCTGACGGCTGACCCAGACGTCACAAATCAGTTTGAGCAAAACGGCAAACACCCCAGATCAGTTGTCGTGATCACCATTGGTGAGATGTATTTCCAATGCGCCAAGGCGCTGATGCGCTCGGCCTTGTGGAGCTCTGAGGACGAAAGCAGCCAGGTCCCGACAGCAGGGAAATTTATTGCCGAAGTGAAGGCTGGGTTTGATGGTGAGGAATACGATGAGGCATACCCGGAATACGCCAAGGGTCGGATGTGGTAGGCGTCTGACTTGGTTCAGGCAAACCCTAAAATTGCGGCATCTATGTGATCAATTTCCGCCTCATACCATGCAATTGTAGCGATCGGATCTGTCTTAAAGGCTTTTGCCAAACGCTGGTGGCTTCATTGTAGTGGAAACCGGTAATCTTACTCTGCAGTTCCTTAAGCCAGAAACTCTCAAGTACAAATTTTGAGGTCTATTTATCCGCCCGTTTGGCACCTTCCGAAATGGCTGTTCGCAGCTTTCCCTCAAGGTATTTCTGTTTGGATTCAGTGTAGTACTTTAACCCAAACATGTCTTTCACATAGAACGTATCGACCACCTGTTCGCCGTATGTCGCGATCACCGCATTGGCGATATAGACGTTTGATGCGGCCAATGTGCGAGCCAGATCATAAAGCAAACCAGGCCGGTCGCGGGTATCAACTTCGATGATGGTGTAGATGTCCGAGCCGTCATTATCGAACATTATGTGAGTCGGCACGTTGAACGCCTTTTCGCGTTTCTTGATCTTGTCGCGGGACTTTAGCGCATCGCGGGCCACGATCTCGCCCCTTAAGGTTCGGTCGATCATTTTGGTCAGGCGGGGTAGGCGTGAGGCTTCGTAAGGGGCACCATCGCTGTCCTGCAACCAGAACGCTCCGGTAACATAGCCGTCCTTGGTGGTATAGCTACGCGCATCGACCACGTTCGCCCCGACCAGTGCCAAAGCCCCGGTGAGGCGGGCGAAAATACCTGGGTGATCGGCCATGACGATGCAGGCACGGGTGGCGTCGCGCTCTGTGTCCGGATGTAGGTCGATCAACACTTCGCTTGGATCTTCATGCGCTGAGAGATCACGTAACAGACGGGCGAAAGCGACGTGGGCGGTGAAGTGCATGCCTTGCCAATAAGGGTCATAGTGGCGGGCGGTTTCGACTTTAAGTTCGGTTTTGCTCCAATCCGGCAGTGCGGCACGCAGGGTCTTTTTAGCCACGGTTCCGCGGTTTTCGCGGTTCAGGTCCTCCATGCCGGTTTCCAGCGCGCGCTTGGTTTGGCGATATAGCGCGCGAATTAGCGCCGCTTTCCAGTTGTTCCAGGTGTCCGGCCCAACGCCGCGAATGTCACAGACCGTCAGCACCGTGAGCAGATCAAGTCGCTTGACCGACTGAACCGCCTTGGCGAAATCCCGTACAGTGCGCGGGTCTGCAATGTCGCGTTTCTGCGCTGTGTCTGACATCAGAAGGTGATAGCGGATCAGCCATTCAACGGTTTCGGAATCCTGTTTGTTCAGTCCAAGGCGTGGAGCGATCTTGCGGGCCATCTGAGCGCCAAGGATCGAATGATCCTCCGGGCGGCCCTTGGCGATGTCATGTAACAACAGCGCGACATAGATCACTTTGCGATTGATCCCCTGATTGAGGATGCCTGAGGCAACCGGCAGTTCTTCGACCAGTTCGTTCTTTTCGATCTGCGCAAGGTTGGCGATACACTGAATTGTGTGTTCGTCCACGGTATAGCTGTGGTACATATTGAATTGCATCATCGCCACGATGTGCTGGAATTCAGGAACGAAGGCCGACAATACACCCAGTTCGTTCATCCGGTGCAAAGCGCGTTCCGGATTTCCGTGTTTTAGCATCAAATCCAGAAAAATGCGCTGGGCTTCGGGGTCTTTGCGCATGGTGTCGTCGATCAAAGGAAGATTGGCCGTGATCAGACGCATGGCATCCGGGTGGATCAGCATGCCAGTGCGCAGGCCTTCTTCAAACAGGCGCAGGATGTTCAGTTTGTCGTCCAGAAACTTATCGGGTTCAGCAATATCTAACCGGTTGTGGACGACGCTGTAGCCTTGCTTTACTTTGGGTTTGCGCCGGAACATCCTCTGCAACAGAGGTTCAGATTTAAGATGTGTCGCCTCCAGCTTAGTTAGAAAAATACGGGTCAGATCGCCCACTGAAGTGGCATGGCGGAAATAGTTCTGCATGAATATTTCAACACCACGGCGCCCGGCCCGGTCCTCATATCCCATGCGTTCAGCCACTTCGACCTGCATGTCAAAAGTCAGTTGTTCGGTGGCGCGATTGGTGGCCAGATGAAGATGTGATCGTACCGCCCACAAAAAGTCTTCGGCCTGAATGAACAGATCAAATTCTTCAGGCCGGAACACGCCCAAAGGAACCAGTTCGGCGGCATTTTTTACACCGTGAATATATTTGGCAATCCAGAACAAGGATTGAAGGTCGCGCAGGCCACCTTTGCCCTCTTTGACATTCGGTTCGACCATATAGCGCAGGCCTTGCTTTTTATGTCTCGCATCGCGCTCTTCCAGTTTGGCAGCGATGAATTCGCGTTCCGTTCCGGCGAATAAACCAGACTGCAGCTGTTCCCCCAATTCCGCAGCCAATTGCGCGTCGCCTGCCAGTAAACGGTGTTCCAGCATGGCCGTGCGAATGGTGAAATCCTCGCGGCCCAGCCGAAGGCAATCGTTGATCGTGCGGCTGGCATGGCCGACTTTCAGCTTCAGATCCCACAAGATGTAGAGCATCGATTCAATGACGCTCTCAGCCCATGCAGTGGTTTTGTAGGGTGTCAGGAACAGCAGATCGACGTCCGAAAACGGAGCCATTTCACCGCGCCCGTATCCGCCAACAGCAATCGCGGCGATGCGCTCGCCGGATGTTGGGTTGGGGGCCGGGTGCAGATAGGTGGTGGCGACAATAAATGCGGTTTTAACCAGGCCATCGGTCAAAAACGTATAGGATCGCGTCAGCGGGCGGGCGGCAAAGGGTTGGCTGGTAAAAGCTTTTGCAATGACAGCGCGGCCTTGCTTGTTTGCTGCATCCAGTATGCGCACGGTTTCTCTGCGAAGTACGGCATTATCTGTAGCGTCCCGGGCCACGGCCGCAATGCGGCCGCAGACATCAGCGACATCAAATATCGCCGCTTCGTCGTCAATCAGAACACCCGAAGGAATTAGTGAGAAAAAGCCGTGGCCCGGATCAGGAGCCGACGCCTGAGAAGCTTGTCGGAGCAGGGTCAATCACAACCACCTGTTTGTTTTGGATCGTGGCAACGGCCAGACCTCTTTGATTTGTCCCGTCTGACAGCAAACGGAAGATGCCCCCGACGCCTTGAAACCCAGCGCCCTGTGTTAATGCGGCCCCGGTCAGAGCATCGGACTTACCTGCCCCGACAAGTGCCCCAATTGCAGCTATGCCATCATAGGCCAGTCCGCCGATTGGATGCGGCGCACCGCCATAAGCGGCGGAATATCGCGTTCGGAATTGTTGCGATATAACCGGATCAGGTAGGGCAAACCAGCCCCCTTGCACCCCAGGAAGCTCTAAGGTTTGTGCAGGAATATCCCACCGGGTCAGGCCAATGTATTGAACGTTGGCGGGCGAAACTCCGGCTTCGGGTAGCAATTGGGTCAGCAAAGGCAACGCACCGGCAGTTGTTGATGTCAGGAAAACCGAACTCGCAGCTGTGTTGGCAACGGTATCCCGAATCTGTGGAATTGAATCAATGACGCCTTGTTGGGATAATCCATAGGCAACTGTCCCGGCAACGGTGGCACCGGTAGCAACGGCAGCTTTGTGGATAGCATTCCGGCCAAGGTCTCCGGCAATGTCAGTGCCATGCACGACAACCATATTCCCTTTGCCGTGCTGGGCAGCATATTGCGACAGCCGGTTCGCAGTGTTTTCAAATGTTGGCCCAAGTACAAACACATTACCGCCGGCAATTGTCGGGTTGTTGGAAAACGAAAGAACGTTGATATCGCGCGCCCGAACCGCCAGTCCGACAGCATTTGCCGAAGCGGCGTAAACCGGACCAAGAATAATACGCGCTCCGTCGTTGACAGCTTGCGTCGCAACACTTGCAGCGGTCTCGGCGTTTCCGGCGGTGTCATAGACGCGCAGGTCAATAACAACGCCTTGCAGGTCACCAATAGCCAGGCGCGCCGCGTTTTCCAGACTTTGCGCCAGAACAGAATCACCCGGTTGAACCGACCCGGCAGGTACAAGCAATGCCACCGGCACTGGCTTGGATGTGTCAATCGATGGGCCACCTCCACTCATCGAAGTGTGCTGACACGCACTCAATAGTGCGGCGGCCAAAAGACCCAAACCAAGAAAGGTAGCCTTGCGGGCCTGACTGAAAACGGCAAAAATAGACACTGAAAATACCTCGTCCGGCGAAATGATAGCGGCATGCTGCTGCTATTGCGATGTTCCGGGCATAATAAACGTCAAGATAGGCGGGTCCAGCGTTGAATCACCAAAAGGTAAGATTGTCCCCTGGTTTGTACTTTGTCGCCACTCCGATCGGCACAGCACGAGACATAACATTACGGGCGCTGGATATTCTAGCGTCAGCAGATGTGATCGCTGCAGAAGACACTCGCAGCCTGCGTCGTTTGATGGAAATTCACGGCGTTCCTCTGAATGGACGGCGGGTGCTGTCCTATCACGACCACAGCGGTGGCGGATCACGGGACCAGCTGATCGCAGCACTGGCCAAAGGTCAGTCGGTTGCCTATGCGTCTGAGGCGGGAATGCCGCTTATTGCTGATCCTGGCTATGATCTGGGTAAGGCTGCGTCGGATGCCGGGTATCTGGTCACTGCAGCTCCGGGGGCGTCAGCAGTTTTGACGGCGTTGACTTTGGCTGGATTGCCAACAGATGCCTTCTTTTTTGGTGGATTTCTGCCGAATGCCACAACCGCCCGAAAAGCGCGACTGGAAGCGTTGCGGTCAATTCCTGGCACGCTGGTTATTTATGAATCCCCCAAGCGGGTGGCAGCGTCGTTGGCTGATATGGCATTGGTTTTGGGACCGGATCGGTCGGCAGCGATGTGTCGTGAGTTAACCAAGAAATTCGAAGAGGTACGGCGCGGGACTTTGGCAGAATTGGCCGCGGATTTGGCCAGTGCTCCGGTGAAAGGTGAAATTGTCCTGATTGTTGACCGCTCGCGTTCAGGGCCTGTTAACGAAGCGGACGTAGAAACGGATTTAAGGACTGCGTTGAAAACGCATTCGGTCAAGGATGCGGCAGATTTGGTGTCAAAAATGCATGAAATTCCACGTCGCACGCTTTACCAAATGGCGTTAAAACTGGGAAAGGATTGATATGACGGCCACAACGGCGTCGCGCCAAATGTGTTATCA
>PIVL01000299.1 GCA_003354145.1 Paracoccaceae bacterium | reverse complement strand
GAAAGAAGTGGTGAGCCGTGCAGGATTCGAACCTGCGACCCGCTGATTAAAAGTCAGCTGCTCTACCAACTGAGCTAACGGCCCGCTTCTTTTTGGAAACCAGTAGTGTTCCCGCTCTGCTCTCTAAGCCAATCAACCCATCAGGATCAACCGCTTAAATCGCACAAGGTCCCCAAAAAACTAATTTCCGGCACCTCGCTAGGCGGCCTCTCTAAGAAACCCGGACTAGGGGGTCAACCCCTCTTTGACAAGATTCATTCCACTGGGGTGGATTCATTTTCAGACCGGGGGTATATGCGCGCCATGCAAGAGCAATCCAAACCCACTTTGCCCTTTATGAAAATGCACGGGCTAGGCAACGACTTTGTCGTTGTCGACGCACGTGTGCACCCTGTGACCATCACTCCGGCGCTGGCTCGGGCCATCGCTGATCGCCATTTTGGCATTGGGTTTGACCAGTTAGCAGTCATCGATACCGGCACTGGCGATGCTAAGCTGACGTTCTTTAACGCGGACGGAACTTTGTCGGCGGCTTGTGGCAACGCCACCCGATGTATTGCCAGGTACCTGATGGATGAGACCGGTCGATCATCCTTGCAGCTGACAACAGATCGTGGCGATCTGACAGCACAGGATGCCGGGAACAGGTTGGTTTCTGTCAATATGGGACAGCCGCAACTGAATTGGGACGGCGTGCCGCTGGCCAAAGCCATGGATACGTTGGAGCTGCCAATTGACGGAGCCCCAACAGCCACAGGTATGGGCAACCCGCATTGCACGTTCTTTGTTGATGATGTTGCATCAATCGATCTGGACCGCCGTGGCGCGCAGTACGAACACCATTCGCTTTACCCCAATCGCACCAATGTGCAGTTCGCCCAGATCATCGGCCCCGACCACATCCGTATGCGCGTGTGGGAACGTGGCGTCGGTGTCACTCTGGCCTCTGGCTCGTCCTCCTGTGCCACTGCTGTTGCAGCGGCGCGTAAGGGGCTGACAGGCCGTTCTGTGCGCATTGATCTGGACGGCGGTACGTTGCAGATTGACTGGCGCGAGGATGGCGTCTGGATGACCGGGCCGACCATGCATGTGTCTTCTGGCACTTTGACTGCCGAATTTCTGGACAGCATAAAATGAACGCCCCCGTCTTTGCCACATTGGGCTGTCGCCTGAACGCCTATGAAACCGAAGCCATGAAGGAACTGTCGGCGCAAGCTGGGATAACAGATACGGTTATCGTCAACACCTGCGCGGTAACGGCCGAAGCCGTGCGCAAAGCACGTCAGGAAATCCGCAAACTACGGCGTGAGCATCCGAAAGCCCGTCTTGTTGTCACCGGATGCGCCGCACAGACCGAACCACTGACGTTCACAGCGATGGGCGAGGTCGACGCCGTCATCGGCAACACCGAGAAAATGCAGCCTGAAACCTGGCAAGGGCTTGCCGCTGATTTCATTGGCGAGACCGAGGCACTGCAGGTTGATGACATCATGTCGATAACCGAGACTGCGGGCCATCTGATTGACGGCTTTGGCACCCGCAGCCGCGCCTATGTGCAGGTCCAGAATGGCTGTGACCATCGCTGTACGTTTTGCATCATCCCGTTTGGCCGCGGTAATTCACGATCAGTGCCCGCTGGCGTTGTGGTCGATCAGATCAAACGTTTGGTTGATCGCGGCTATCAAGAGGTCGTGCTGACCGGTGTCGACATGACAAGTTGGGGTGCAGACCTGCCTGCCCAACCGAAATTGGGCGATCTCGTGATGCGTATCTTGCGGCTGGTGCCGGATCTGCCGCGCCTGCGTATCAGCTCGATTGATTCAATCGAGGTCGATGGCGCTCTGATGGGTGCCATTGCTACTGAACCCCGCCTGATGCCGCATCTGCACCTGTCACTTCAACATGGCGACAACATGATATTAAAACGCATGAAACGCCGCCATTCCCGTGATGATGCGATCCAATTTGCCCAAGACGCACGCCGTCTGCGCCCCGATATAACTTTCGGAGCTGATATCATCGCCGGGTTTCCAACCGAAACCGATGCGATGTTTGAGAACTCTCTGCGGCTGATTAAAGACTGTGATCTGACCTGGCTGCACGTATTCCCCTATTCGCCGCGCCCCGGCACACCTGCCGCGCGGATGCCGCAGGTCAACGGCAAAGCGATCAAGGAACGCGCCGCCCAATTGCGCAAGGCCGGCCAGCTTCAGGTTGACAAACATCTAAGCGCGCAAGTTGGGCAAACCCACCAGGTTCTGATGGAAAGCCCGCATATGGGACGGACTGAACAATTCACCGAAGTCCATTTTGATGCACCGCAGATCGAAGGCCAAATTGTTCAGGCTACTATTAGCAAGCAGTTTGATGGCCAACTCAGGGCCTAACGGCCAAAACCAGGTTTAGCCTCAAAGTTTATCGCGCAAGGCCTTATATTCCTGGTACTGCGCTCTTGCGTTACCCTTCTCGGCCTTTTTCGCGCCTTCTCCAGCGTTTTGGTTATGTCCTTCGTACGGGCGAATTCGACGTTTCTGTATTTGAACAGCTGCCCCAAAGCGCGTTCAAAACCGGGCTGCCACAGCCCCCATAGTCAACTTCTGCAGTGCTGTTGGCCATGCTAAACTCCTAAATCAAATGCTAAAAAGTATGATCCGCATTAGCACAAATCACCAAACGCACCAAGTTCCATGGTCAACACAAACAAAAGCCCGCCAGATTTCTCTGACGGGCTTAGAGCTTTAGACCGCTATTGGTCCTAGCTTTGCTTGATCTTCTTACCCTTCAGCGGCGCCCAGATGCGTTTGTTGGTCAGATAAAGCAACACCGACAGGATCGCCAACATCAGCACGCCGATAAATCCGACCTGCTTGCGCGCCATCATCTTTGGCTCGGCGGTCCACATCAGGAAGGCCGATACATCTTCGGCTATATGATGCAGATCGTTGGCATGCCCGTCCATGAAATCAATCGATTCGTCTTCAATCGGCGGCTGCATTGCAATCCAGCCGCCGGGAAAGGCGGTGTTTTCGTAAAGGGTTGTGCCTGCTTCTTCTTTCTCATGTCCAGTATAACCAGTCAGGATCGATGCAATATATTCGGGTCCACCCATGCCTTTGAACATCTGGTTGATACCTAACCCATAGGGGCCGTGGAAACCGGCGCGGGCCTTGGCCATCACACTTAGATCCGGGGCTCCTACTCCATCGTTTGCTGGAAAGTGATCTACCGGCGTCGCTGAACGATAATCGTCAAGCTCAGGGTCAAACACATCAATATTCTCTGCATAGGCGCGGACCTGATCCATGGGCAGCTCGGGGCCACCTTCATCTGCCAAGGTGCGCAGCGGGACATATTTCAGACCGTGGCAGGCAGCACAAAGGTCGGTATAGACATGCAGCCCGCGCTGTAGCTGGTTCTGATCATAGACGCCAAACGGCCCCTCGAACGAGAAATCAAAGTCTTCGATATGCTGCTCACCGCCCCCAGCCGCAACAACCGCTGCGGGGATAAGGGCCAATGAAAGGGCTGTACTGATTGCGAGTTTCTTGAACATTGGTTCAGTCCTTTCTTATTCTGCCGGTGTGGATGCATCCGCATCCGAACCGTAATGAGCGTCAAAGTCTTCTTCGATCGTAGCAGGCGGTGCATCCGGTTTTTCGAGCACGCCCAAAAGCGGCAGGACAATCAGGAAGTAGCCGAACCAATAGGCCGTCGCGATCAGCGCATAGCTGGCATATGGCTCTTCGGCAGGCATTGAACCCAGCCACATCAACACGATGAAATCAATCACCAGCAGATAGAACCACCATTTGAACATCGGACGATATTTACCCGACCGAACGCTTGATGTGTCCAACCATGGCACCAGAGCCATGACGAAGATCGCACCAAACATCGCGATCACACCAAAGAACTTGGCATCTACAATGCCACCGGTCACAAACGACGCGATCTGGACAACCCAAACCTCGCTCGTGAACGCGCGCAGGATGGCGTAGAACGGCAGGTAATACCATTCCGGCACAATGTGTATGGGTGTGACCATAGGGTTGGCTTCGATATAGTTGTCCGGGTGCCCCAGATAGTTCGGCATAAAGCCGACAACCGCCCAAAAGATCGCCAGGATCACGGCCAGCGCGAACAGATCTTTGATCACAAAGTAGGGCCAGAAGGGAACCGTGTCTTTCTCGGCTTCTTCTTTTGATCCGCGACGCACCTCAACACCCGACGGGTTGCTGTTGCCGGTGGTGTGGAAGGCCCAGATATGAACGGCAACCAGACCAACAATGACAAATGGCAGCAGGTAATGCAGGCTGAAGAACCGGTTCAGCGTGGCATTATCGACCGCTGGTCCACCCAATAGCCACGTCTGCAACGCGTCACCAACGAACGGGATCGCCCCAAACAGGCCGGTGATAACGGTAGCACCCCAGAACGACATCTGACCCCAGGGCAGAACATAGCCCAAAAAGCCCGTCGCCATCATCGCCAGATAGATCAACATGCCGATGATCCAAGTGACTTCACGAGGAGCTTTGTACGAACCGTAATACAGCCCACGGAATATGTGGATATACACAGCGAAAAAGAACAACGATCCCCCATTAGCGTGCAGATAGCGCAGCATATAGCCACCGTTCACGTCCCGCATGATATGTTCGATCGACGCAAAGGCCAGATCGACATGCGGGGTGTAATGCATCGCAAGAACGATGCCGGTCACAATTTGCAGCGCCAGACAGAACGTCAGGATGATGCCCCAGATCCACATCCAGTTCAGGTTCTTGGGTGTGGGAATCATGATTGTGTCATAAAGCAAACCAACGATCGGCAAGCGGCTATGCAGCCACTTTTCGCCACTGGTTTTTGGTTCGTAATGATCGTGCGGAATTCCGGCCATTGCGCTGTTCCTTATCCCAGTTGGATTGTTGTTTCGTCGACAAACCCGGCAAACGGAATTGCGAGGTTCTTGGGGGCCGGTCCTTTGCGGATACGACCAGCAGTATCATAGTGCGACCCGTGGCATGGGCAGAACCACCCATCAAAGTCGCCCGCTCCCTCGCCAATTGGCACGCAGCCAAGATGCGTACACACACCAACCATCACCAGCCATTCACCTGCAACGGCACCGGGTGGCAGATCAGCACCGTCTTGACCGGCAAATGGTGTAAGTGCGCGGTTGGCATCAGTGGCCGGGGCGTCGGGCTTTTCGTTCTCGTTGCGCGCAATTTTGTCTGGCAGGTCTGCCATTTCAACGGCGCGGGCCTCGGCAATCTCTTTCTCCGCGCGGCGGCGAATGAACACTGGCTTTCCCAAATATTTGACGCTGATCTGAGTACCAACCTCGACATCCTCCACGTCAACGCGGATCGACGACATCGCCTGAACATCCGCCGAAGGGTTCATCTGATTGATCAGCGGCCAGACAGCCGCCCCTGTTACGACTACTCCAGTGCCAGCGGTGGCGTAATAGAGGAAGTCTCTCCGGGTGCCTTCGTGGTCTTCTGCGTGGGACACGAGGTTTACTCCAATTTCAACGCCCAAGCGGGCAAACATGCATATGCACCGCAATAAATGCAGCGCCTTAGGGCGGGTATCTAACCGCGAGAAATTCGTTCGTCCAGCGGTCAAAGGCGCGCAGTAAGTCGCAGGCACGCAATCCTGTTACGTTTTGGCCGCACATGGGGGAAGATT
>PIVL01000021.1 GCA_003354145.1 Paracoccaceae bacterium | reverse complement strand
CGCAGATTGCGGTGATTCCGGCAGACAGGCAGATCGCACCCATCTTGGCTTTGAATGCGTTTATCCCCAACGCCTTGGCCGCATCCTCGTTCTCGCGTACTGCGACCAATTGTGCGCCAAAACGCGACCGCTCCATCCATGCCGTTAGACCATAGGCCAGCAGCAGGATGAAAAAGATCGTATAGTAAAACCCGTATTCAGAGAGGAACGGCCCGGCAAAGTTGAACTGGAAAGTCGCGATTGCTTTTTCCGGGTCCTGATTGAGCGGCAACTGCACGCCCTGTCCACCTTCGGTGATGGATTTGAGCGAGCGGGACAGCACCAAAAAAGCCTCGGCAAAAGCCAGCGTGATCAGGGCAAAATACGAGCCGCGCAGACCGTAGCGAAAGCTCAGGTAACCGACGAAAGCCCCGACCAAAACGCCGCCGGAAATCGCAAACCACATGGCAATCCATGGGCTGAAGCCGAATTTGACTTGCAGCAGTGCCTGAATATAGGCCCCGGTTCCAAAGAATAGTGCATGGCCAAAGGAATATTGCCCACCATAGCCGGCAAGGATATTCCAGCCCTGGCCCAAAACGGCAACAAACAATGTCATTTCCAGAAAGTCGATCCAGCGGGCCGAATGCAGGAACAGGGGAACAACAGCCAAGGTTATCAGCAGAAGGACCCAGCCAAAAAGGCGTGTGCGTTCGTTCATAACCTACGCTTCCTTACGATTGCACGCCAAATAGGCCCGTGGGCCGGAACAGCAGAACCAGGATGAAGATGACTGAAATAGTTATAACGCCAAGGCTTTCGCCCAGATAAAGCCGCCCCAGTTGTTCGGTGATGCCAATCAGGAAACCACCAACCAGCGCGCCGACAAAGCTGCCCATACCGCCAAGAACGACAACTGTGAACGCGATCAGAACAAACAGGCTGCCGATCTGCGGATGCACTGCATAGGTTGGCACCAAAAGACTGGCCGCCGCCGCGACACAAGCTACGCCAATGCCGAAGGTCACGGCAAATATGTGCTCAACATTGATACCCATCAACTGCGCGCCCTGCCGTTCTTTTGCCACTGCGCGAATGGCCTTGCCCGTGTCAGTGCGAGACATGAAAACCCAAAGGGCCAATGTAATCAGGAACGAACCGCCAAGGGCTGCAAGTTCCGGATAAACCGCCCATGTGACACCAAGGTCGATGCCATCCAAATCGTAAGGGACCCGGACCGACCGTTCAGTTGCCGAGAAAAAGAATAATGCTGCATTTTCGATCACGATAGCCACGCCAAGTGTGACAAGAAGAATAATCTCGTCCCGGCCATGACTGGCTTTGCCAATCACAAAACGCTGCAATCCGTAGCCAAAGAAAAACCCACCGGGCACGACGATCAACATCGCGAGATAGGGGTCAATGCCGAAAGTTGCCCACAAGAAATAAACTGCATACATCGCCAGCATCAAAAGCGCGCCATGGGCGAAGTTGATGATGTGCAGAACGCCATAGATTAACGTCAGACCCAGCGCAACAAGCGCGTAAATCGATCCTAAGAAAATCCCACTAATGGCTGATCCGGCTATGGTTGACCAACTATAGCTTGGAAGGGTGATACCAAGAAACTCCATGACACCTTGCCCAGCGAAACCGCTGAATTAGTAAATTGAAGGCGGCCCGGCGAATGTCCCCGCCGGGCCGGTTTACTGTGAATGGTAATTTATGGGCGCGGGAAGATCGGTGCCGCGCTGGCATAGTCTGCCGGAGCAACAACCTTGATATCGCTACCAACAACCTGCGTAACCAGCGGACGCGCACCAGTGTTCTGGCCATTTTCCATTTTGGTTGCGCCGTATGGCATGATCGAGTCCGTCCAGGTACAGGCCGCCATAGCTTCCATGATCTTGGCGCGATCAGCAGAGCCTGCATAGTCAATGCATTTGGCCGTGAACATCATGGCCGTATAAGCCAGGAACACTTCGTAATTGAAATGCAGGCCCGCAGCATTGGTCTTGGCCTGCAAGGCCAGTGCCGCCGGATTGTTCGGATCAAACCAGTGGTTGCAGTCCATAACCAGCTGTGCCGCATCCGGGAATTCGCTGACAAAACGGAACTGCGAAGACGCCCCGCCCAGAACCGAATAGATTGCCTTGGGCTGAACCTTTTGACGCTGCAATGTACGCAGGAACAGAACGCCTTCGTTATAGTAATGCGACGGGATCAGAACATCCGGATCGATTTCCTTGAGTTTCAGAGCAATGTTGCGGAAGTCTTTGTTCGGTGTCGGATGCGACAGAACTTCAACAACTTCGATACCGGCTGGGGCCAGACCCTTGGTCATGATGCCAGCGATACCAGCGCCAAAACCGGTGGTTTCTTCGTTCACGATGGCCACGGTCTTGGTCGGGCTGCCCGCGGCTTCATTGATCGCCAGGAAGTGTTCGACCCCGGCCTTGGTGATCGCCCCGAAACCCGGGCCGAAGCGGAACGTGTTTTCCAGACCGCGCGAAACGATTTTGTCGGAAACACCAACGTCAACCACATGTGGAATTCCATGTTTGGCAGCCGCTTGGGTTGTTGCCAGACAGATGTTGGATGCATAGGCCCCAACGATGGCTGATGCGCCAGCTTCGTTGAATTTTTCGACCTCAGCCGCGCCGATTTCCGGTTTGGATTGCGCGTCACCCAACAAGGCCTCAAGCGTGGCTCCGCCCATGGATTGGATCCCGCCAGCGGCGTTGACCTCATCCAGTGCGGTCTGCGCACCGAAACGAGCCTGAGAGCCCGAGTATTGCGCCCAGCCTGTCACTGGATGTACGATGCCGATTTTGACCGAACCGGCAGCCCGGGCCACAAGTGGTGCGCTCAGCACACCAGCGGCTGCCAAAGCCGTCGTTGCACCGGCGGTTTTGATAAAGTCGCGACGCGACTTGTTTTGGATACTCTTTGTCATATTATCCTCCCAATTACGACAATTTGGTCTGGTCTTCATTCAGTCCCTGGCCGTCGACCAGGACCGGGACATTTCATCACCCACCCGTGAAAGAATCATGTGATACTGATACCTGTCCGGGCGGTAGAGCCCTTTGATGAATTCAACAGGGCGCTCTTCTTGATCATAGACAATCCGCTGAATGCTGAGCAGCGGCGAACCGAGTTCAAGCCCCAATTCGGCTGACACTTCCATATCCGCAAGCGTCGCGCTGATCGTCTGTTCCGCTTTGCCAACAATGACACCAGAACGTTCAAGCAAAGCCAGAAGCGGACGGCTGGCAAGATCATCGCCACTAAAAGACCGTCCGATATGTTCTGGCACATAGGTCGTCAAAAAGGAAAAAGGTTCGCCTTCCAGGCTACGCACACGCACAGCCCGTTGAACTTCACTGTCGTCATCGCATTGCAGCGCGCGCGCCACTTCACAGTCAGGTCGAACATAATCAAATGAGAGGAGACGAACGTCAGTTTCCAGGCCCATCGTCAACAGATTCTCTAACAAGCCTTCGACACTTGCCTTCACTGCTGGAGTCGGGGACTTGTAGATGACCCTTGTTCCGCGCCCGCGTTCACGCTTTACGTATCCGTCATCCGCCAGTTCGTTCAGTGCACGCTTTGCGGTAATGCGAGAGACGCCAAATTTCTCTGACGTTTCCTGTTCGCTGAGAACAACGGTATCAAACGGGTACTCGCCAGTTTGAATCTTGTTACGCAGGATAAGGTATACTTGGTGATAGAGCGGCGTCGGCAAGCGGTCGTCGAGAACACTTGGTTTGGGGCCGGTGTTTCCGTTGTTCATGACTGCAGCGCACATAGTGTTGTTCTATTTTTTTAGGTTCGTTTTCAGGAATTTTGTTGAATAGTATAAAGGTATATCATTATAGCGGAGTCAAGCCGGTATGTGAAAGCTTCGCCAATGCCCACTCACGATCACTTGGAACCTGTGTTTTCAGCAAGCGATCTTGTTCGCAGCTTTCTTGCCGCTATGGAGGCTCGTGATCTGGACAAGGCCTATACCTTTCTGGCCGACGGTTTCCAGATGACGTTTCCGGGAGGTGCAGTTTTCCACACTCTTGAAGAATTGGTCGCCTGGGGCAAAGGGCGCTACCACTTCGTTTCAAAAACTTATGATCAATTCGACGAGGTGACTACGGACAACGATCAAGTTGTCTATTGTTTTGGTACTCTGGCTGGAGAATGGCCAGACGGCTCTCGTTTCGAGGGAATCCGCTTTATCGACCGGTTCACCGTCCGTGGTGATCGGCTGGTCGATCAGCAAGTGTGGAACGACCTGGCTGAAAAAGCCAACTTTTAGCAAAATTGATTACACGCCTGTGCCTTTGCTCGGGCAGGGTGCTTGCCCTTGTCCCGCGCAGAGGTCGCGTGTGTGGTTTATTCCGTCGCTGTTTTTTCGGCGGATTTCTTCACCATTTCTTCATACCACAGGTCATGGTGTTCTTTTGCCCATTGTGTCTCAACCTCGCCCTTGGTCATTGAATCAAACGCCCCTTCCATGCCGACGCTGCCTAGATAGATATGGGCAATTATGATTGCGATATAGACAAAGGCAATCGCTGCATGCAGCATCAACGCTAATTGCATTTCCTGCTGCGGAGCCAGCGCGCTGTCCAGCGCGCCAAGGCCAAGCAGTTGTGGCAAACCCAGTGTGTTCAAAAACCCGAAAACGGGCGCAAAGAACTCCATCTGAAAAGGGAACAGTAGCGAAAGCCCGGTCAGCGACATCAATACACCAAAAATCACCACGGCCCAAAACACCAGCTTCTCTCCGGCGTTGAATTTGCCCGATGAGGGGTGCACTCCTTTGCTGAACAGGCCACCGCCTTTCAATATCCAGGCGATGTCTGTTTTTTCCGGGAGGTTTTTCCAGACCCAGAGGAAAAAGATCAGGATCACCCCAAGCATAAAGGGCCAGGCCACATAATTATGAACAAGCTTTCCTGCGTTCGCGATCGGCGTGTATGCCTCGTGCCCAAAAAACGGGATCAGCGCGATGCGGCCGAAAAGCAAGCTAAGGCCAGTAATGGCCAGCAAAATAAACGGAATAGCCATGGTCCAATGGGCAATCCGCTCAATCAATTTAAAGCGCAGGATCGTCTCACCGGTTTTTTCGCCTTCGATGCGGATTTTGCCGCGGATCAGGAAAAACAGCACCAGCACACCAAACATGCCCAGCAATAGGTAACCGCCATAGGTGCGCAACGGTCCGGCGCGCCATTTCAGCCAGCGCATACCGCCATCCTGAATAACCACATTTCCGGCCGGGGAAGGATCGGTTGAAATAATATCAGCGCTGCCATAGCGGAACGCCCGCCAAAAATCGGCGTCAGACACGCCGCCCAAAGTGCCCAGCTGGTCGGACAACGGGGCCGCCGATTCCGGGTTACCTGTAGCGTCACGGCGAAACTGGTCGTCAATCACCTGGCCACGTTGGCGGGCAAGAATATCTTCTAAAGTTTGTGCGCCGCCGGTTTGCGCGCGCGCGCCAGGGGTTTCCTGGGCAAAACCCGAAATGCTGGACAGAGTCAGCAAAAGAACCGTCAGAACGAGGGCCAAAAACCTTTGCGCGAACATTGGGTGCTCCTTGGATACGTCAACAGGCACAGGGGAAAGTTATCCCCTGTGCCAAGGTTTCGCGAGCGAATGGCTCAGTCAGCCGCCTTTTTGGTCGTAGGCGGTGCCCCAGCCCCATGCGCCAGATCCAAAACCGCGCGACACGACGCGTTCGCGGTAGATGGCAGACACAAGGTCACCGTCACCGGCCAGCAGCGCTTTGGTCGAACACATCTCGGCGCAGATTGGCAATTTGCCTTCCGCAATACGGTTGCGACCGTATTTTTGGAATTCCGCTGCTGAATTGTCTTCTTCCGGGCCACCGGCGCAGAATGTGCACTTGTCCATCTTACCGCGTGAACCGAAACTGCCGGCCTGCGGATATTGTGGCGCACCAAATGGGCAGGCATAGAAACAATACCCACACCCGATACACAGGTCCTTGCTGTGCAGCACGATGCCATCTTCGGTTTGATAGAAACAATCCACCGGACAGACGGCCATACAAGGCGCATCCGAGCAGTGCATGCAAGCCATCGAGATTGACCGCTCTCCCGGCTTGCCGTCTCCAATGGTGACGACTTTGCGCCGGTTGATGCCCCAAGGTATTTCGTTCTCGTTTTTGCAGGCGGTTACGCAAGCATTGCATTCAATGCAGCGTTCCGCGTCACAGAGAAATTTAACTCTAGCCATTTCTCAATTCTCCTTATGCTGCAGTGATTTTGCAGAGAGTCACTTTTGTCTCCTGCATTTGGGTGACGCTGTCATAACCATAGGTCATTGCAGTGTTGGCAGATTCACCCAATACAAAGGGCGCGGCACCTTCGGGGTATTTGTCCCGCAGGTCTTTGCCTTGAAAATGTCCGCCAAAGTGGAACGGCATAAACGCGACACCTTCTCCAACCCGCTGGGTGACCATGGCCGCAACCTTGACCTTGCCGCCCTCTGGCCCTTCCAGCCACACCTGTTGGCCATCACGGACGCCCAGATTGTTGGCGTCGCGCGTGTTGATTTCAACAAACATTTCCTGCTGAAGTTCGGCCAGCCAAGGGTTAGAGCGGCTTTCGGCGCCGCCACCCTCGTATTCCACCAAACGACCCGATGTCAGGATCATTGGGTAATCCTGACTAAAGTCGTTTTTCTGGATCGACTCATACATGGTTGGCAGGCGGTAAGCCTGTTTGTCCGCGTATGTTGGATAGTCTTTCACCAGATCACGGCGGTTGGTGTACAGCGGCTCGCGATGTACGGGCACCGGGTCTGGGAAGGTCCAGACAACAGCACGCGCTTTGGCATTACCAAATGGCGCACATTCGTGGCTGATCGCCACCCGCTGGATGCCACCCGACAGGTCGGTTTTCCAGTTGGTCCCGTCACCAGCACCGGCCTGGATGGTGGCCTGCTCTTCTGCTGTCAGCTCTCCGTCCCAGCCAAGTTCTTTAAGCATGGCCAGTGTGAATTCAGGATAACCATCCTGAATTTCCGAGCCTTGGGAATAGACCCCTTCGGCCAGCAGGTTCACCCCGTCACGCTCTACGCCGAAACGGGCGCGGAAAGTCAGGCCGCCTTCGGAGACGGGCATAGACATGTCATAAAGGTTGGGCGTGCCCGGGTGTTTCATATCTGCAGTGCCCCAGCATGGCCATGGCAGACCATAATATTCACCATCTGCCGGTCCACCGATAGCTTGCAGGGTGGTGCGGTCAAAGGTGTGCTGGTTTGCCATGTGCAGTTTGATCCGCTCGGGCGATTGGCCAGTATAGCCAATGGTCCACATGCCGCCATTGTACTCGCGGGTGATGTCCTCGATATTGGGCTCATCCTCGCTATCCATGCCGATATTGCGCAAGAAACGATCGGCAAAACCGAACTTCTTGGCAAATTTCGTCATGATGATGTGGTCTGGAAGGCTTTCAAAGACCGGTTCTATCACCTTGTCGCGCCACTGCAACGAGCGGTTGGACGCAGTGACCGAGCCACGGGTTTCATACTGGGTAGACGCCGGCAGCAGGTAAACGCCATCGGTGCGGTCATTCAATACCGCAGAAACCGTTGGATACGGGTCGATCACAACCAGCACATCCAGCTTGTCCATAGCGACTTTCATTTCCGGACCACGGGTTTGAGAGTTGGGCGCGTGGCCCCACAAAACCATAGCGCGCACATTGTTGGGCTGGTCTATGTTTTCCTTGTCTTCCAAAACCCCGTCAATCCAGCGTGATACCGGAATACCCTTCAGGTTCATCAAGGATTTCTGCGACCCATCAGCGGCTGTGAGGTTGTCAAAGCGCCCTTTGAGCCAGTCCAGATCTTCATTCCAGACCCGTGCCCAATGCGCCCAGGCCCCGCCAGACAGGCCATAATAGCCCGGCAATGAGTGGCTGAGGATACACATGTCCGTGGCGCCTTGTACGTTGTCATGCCCGCGGAAAATGTTGGTGCCGCCACCTGACGTACCCATGTTACCAAGGGCAAGCTGCAAGATGCAGTATGCGCGGGTGTTGTTGTTGCCGGTGGTGTGCTGCGTGCCACCCATGCACCAGATTAAGGTGCCAGGGCGGTTATTGACCATGGTACGGGCGACCCGCTCCATCTGGCTTCCGGGTACGCCGGTTACGCGTTCTACTTCTTCGGGGGGCCAGTTCTTTACCTCGGCGCGGATTTCATCCATGCCGTAGACGCGGGTGCGGATGAACTCTTTGTCCTCCCAGCCGTTTTCAAAGATGTGCCACAAAAAGCCCCAGATCAGCGCCACGTCGGTGCCTGGTCGAATGCGGACAAATTCGTCTGCATGTGCGGCTGTGCGTGTAAAGCGTGGATCACACACAATCAGCTGCGCGTTGTTTTGCTCTTTGGCTTTCAGCAAATGCAGCAGAGAAACCGGGTGCGCTTCGGCAGGGTTGCCGCCGATCACCAACATCACTTTGGAATTGTGAATGTCATTATAGCTGTTGGTCATGGCGCCGTAGCCCCATGTGTTGGCCACACCGGCCACTGTGGTCGAGTGACAGATCCGCGCCTGGTGGTCTACGTTGTTGCTGCCCCAATAGGCGGCAAATTTGCGGAACAGATAGCTTTGTTCGTTGCTGAACTTGGCCGAGCCAAGCCAATAAACCGAATCCGGCCCGCTTTCTTCGCGAATGGCTTCCATCTGGTCGCCAACTTCGTTTATTGCTTGCTCCCAGCTAATGCGCTTCCACTCGCCGTTTTCTTTTTTCATCGGGTACTTCAGCCGGCGCTCGCCATGGGCGGCGTCTCGGGCCGCAGCCCCTTTGGCGCAATGCCCACCAAGGTTGAACGGGCTGTCAAAGCCGGGTTCCTGACCGACCCACACGCCGTTATCCACTTCGGCCAACACCGTGCAACCTACGGAGCAGTTACAGCACACCGATTTAACGGTGCTGACTGCACCAGTCACCGCATCTGCAGTTTGGGCCTGTGCGACCGTGCCACCCAAGGCACTGATCGAAGCCAAGCCACCAATGGCAAGGCCGGAACCGCGCAGAAAGCTGCGTCGATCTACGGTTGTTTCGGCAATATTTGACAAGAGGCTTGTCCGCTGGGGGCGTCTCGCAACCCCGTTGGTTCTTTTCCTCAGCATTTGTTTCTCCCTGATTTGGGTTTTAGATATTCATGTCCAGCCGTCGGGCGTCACGCAACCATTGGCCTTCTGCAATAGAAAATCCCCTTAGAACTTGGCCGTCTCAAAATAGGCTTGCGTATGTGCCGTGTCGCGCACCCCGCTGCCAGTATCTTCAAGCTCTGCCGCTTGTACGGCTGAGCTGCTCACGGCAGTTGCCGCAACTGCGGCTGGCGCTGAAACAGCAGCGAGTTTGAGAAAGTCGCGGCGAGTATTTGTTGCGCCTTCTTCCTTTCTACCCATCTGGTGTCCTCCCTTTTTTGGCCCTACGGGGCCGGTTTTCGCGGGGTCAGCCCGCATTCATTCGAAACGCTTCGCGCTCGATCTCCATGAAAGCTTTTCCGGCGCTGCCAACTGAGGCATAAAACACCGAAGATTTCGCGGATTCCAAATCTGAAAAAAAGTGTTCGGCCCACGAACCGATATGCTTGTTGAAAAATGCGGCTTGGGTTTCAAGCGGGGTCGCCATACCAAAACGACCAGTGATCATCCCGCCCATCATTTCCAGAAGGCTGGCGATATTGTCTTCCGGCTCATACACGTTTGGTGCGCGGCTGATACGCAGGCCGGCCATGTCTTTGCGCAGCAGGGCCAGCGGTTTTTCATTCAGAAAGCCGGTCAGGTAAAAGCTGGTATATGGGAGCAGTTCACCGCGACCCAGGCCAATAAACAGCGCCGTGAATTCGCTTTCAACTGCCGACGGGCGCAGGGATTTTGCCACCCGCGCCATCGCGTAGATCGCCTGACCCAAGGCGCTATCATTGCCGGTCAGTGCCGCCGTCTTGTTTAATGTGTCTTCGCTAGGCGGGCCTGCCAACAGCAGGCCGAGAAAGTTGTACATGTCTGCACGCAGCAGGTCTTCTTCGTTGATATCAAAATCTGGTGCAGCGGCGTTCATGATAATTCCGTTTCTGTGGTGTCGGGCAAATCGCCCTCTGCGAATACAAATTTCATCCGTGCGCGTGGCGCAAAGGCCTGGGGCGCGTCGACTGCCGTGGAAATGGGCACGGCGTTTTCTGGCGTGTCCGTAGCCAAGGCTTTGTTGTCTTCTGGCTCGGGCTGTTGTTCGGACGGCGCAAGAGCCTCAATCACTTCTTCTGAGAGCGCTGGCGGTTCCTCTTCGTCAGGAAGCATCCCTTTCCCGACGCGGTAAATGGTTTTTATCAGCCTCACCGGATCATTCTTTCCGGTAAAATCCTCGCCATAGTCCACCAGCATATCCACGTTGGCCAAAACCGGACTGCTTGTCCAAAGCCGTCGCAGGGCGCGGTTTCGCAGCGCAGCAGGCACGGCAGATTTCATGAATACGCTAAAGTCATCGCCCGTTTGCATTTCGTCTGGGTTGGGCAGGTCCAGTTCAGTAAGCACTTCTTCTTCGGTCTTTTCGGCTAGCGCCGCATGCTGTTCGGCAACCACTGCCTGCTGCTCGGCTTGCGCCAACATTTCGGCCTCAACCTGAACGGCGGCCTTTCTTGTTGCCCACGCGGTCAATGCACTGGCTCCCGCTTGGTCAAGGGCGCGCGATATACATCGGCAACCTGCCGCACGCGGGCATCTCCAATGCCGTCTTCCACCAAATCAATACACCCTTTGTCCCGCTGCCGTTTGACGAATTTTTCTTCCTTGTGATGCTTTTCGACCCATTCCTGCACCAGTGCTATCAGCGCGGGCGGCATCGGCACCAGTTCAACAATGTCTTCGCCATTATCCGCGTAATCCTGCCCGTCAAAGGGAGATGCCGTGGCCAACACCACTTCTGGCCTGCTGTCAGCTACTTCAGTTTCCCGCATCACAACGTAGATTGAAGGGGTTTGGGTCGACAGTTCGGTCAGATAAGCTTCGGTATCGGTTCGATAAAGCTCGAGCGATACGGTGGAGGCGTGATATTCCACCACATCGCCATCGCGGCGAAGTTCGCGCCAATCGGCTGGACCTGCACCGGGCAGCACCGCCACTGCGCGCCACACCCAATCTGCCCAGCGGGTCACGCCCGGAGATTTTCGAAGTACGACTCCAAGCGGCATTGAAAGCGTCTTTTCCGACATATGGATTAACGCTCCCCCATAGCGCTCAATACTCTGGTCACTCAACTCATATGATGATGGATGGCGTCGAAATCTCCTAGAGGTTTTATTGGTTTCCCGGAAATAATTTTTTGAAAATCTGGGCGTTAGTTATCACTTATTGTCCTTTTTACCATGTTGCAAATATGGGCCGACCCCTTCACCCAGCCCATATAGTCTAGCCGTTTTTCCGATCGGAAAACTCTGCACTTCGTCGGTCTATCGGCAGGGTGCCAAGGATATAAAAGACTTTACTCCCCGCTCAAATGCGCCCTAATTGGCGAGAAAAATACCGAGAACTAAGGCGCGAGCTGGGGGGATGAATTGGCTAATAGATTGATATTGTGTGATTGTTCCGGATCTCAAAAGTTGGATGGCGATGCTCTTTCCAAAGCATCTGGCATGGTGTGCTCGCGCACTCACACAGCACTTTGCACACATGAACTTGGTGATGCCGCAGCGTTGATCAAGAAAGGTAACGCCGTGGTGGCTTGCCTGCAAGAGCGGCAGGTATTTGCAGAACTGGCCGAGGAACTTGAGGTTGAACCCCCCGGTTTTGTCGATTTGCGCGATAGGGCGGGCTGGTCGGACGAAGGTGGCAAATCCACGCCGAAGATGGCGGCGCTGCTGGCCGAATCGTTGTTACCACCCCAAACCATCAAGCTGTTTGACCTCCAATCAGATGGGCAATGTCTGATTCTCGGCTCGGGGCCGGTAGCGCTGAGCGCCGCCGCGCAGTTGAGCGAAGCACTGAATGTAACCGTATTGCTGGAAAGCATCGACGATATTCCGGTGGGTGTTGATTTTGACGTGGTGGTCGGGCGACTGCACGCCGCTTCGGGCAGCCTTGGGCAATTCGAAGTAACAATTGACGCGCTGCAAATGGTAGAGCCGGGCGGGCGCGGGGCACCGCAGCTTACTCTGCCGCGCGATGGCGGTCGCTCTGAATGCGACCTGATCCTTGATTTGCGCGGTGAAACTCCGCTTTTCCACCACAAACGCGAAGGCTATTTGCGAGCCGATCCGCGCCACGTCGAGGCGGTCAGCAAAGTTGTATTCGAGGCAAGCCAGCTGATTGGCGACTTTGAAAAACCGTTTTATGTGGCGCTTGACCCACATATCTGTGCCCATTCACGCGCCGGAATATCCGGCTGTTCGAATTGTATCGACACTTGCGAAACAGGCGCGATCCAGCCCGATGGTGACCATGTGGCAATTGATCCGATGATCTGTGCGGGCTGTGGCGGCTGTGCTTCGGTCTGCCCATCCGGGGCAATTACCTATGAGGCACCAACTTTCGGAAACATGCTGCAACGCATTGAAATTATGTCTAAAAAATACCGAGAGGCTGGCGGTAAGTCTCCGCGACTGCTGGTGCATGACCGCGAGTTCGGTAGAGAAATGATTTCGCTTGCGGCGAGGTTTGGTCGTGGATTGCCAGCTGATGTGATCCCGCTTGAAGTGGAAAACCTAGGCAATTTTGGCCATGCGGAAATGCTGGCGTCACTTGGTTGCGGCTTTGCGGCGGTTGACTTGTTGCTTTCACCTAAATCCGAGCTGACCCTGTTGGAAAACGCACTAGATTTGGCTTTGGCAATCAGCGACAACGCCGATCTTCGCTTGCTGGACGTGAACGACCCCGACGCCTTGAGCGACGCGATTTATGGGCAGGTGGTTGCCAATCCCGCCAAGCCAATCCTTCCCATTGGCACCCGTCGGCAGGTCACGCGGCTGGCTGCCAAAGCGATTCGCGGTGACATGGATGCTCCCATTGAGTTGCCCCAAGGCGCACCCTATGGCGCGGTAGTGGTGGACAAGGATGCGTGCACACTCTGCCTGTCTTGTGTATCACTTTGCCCATCGGGTGCGCTGCTGGACAATGAAGACACGCCACAACTACGGTTTCAGGAAGATGCCTGCCTGCAATGCGGAATATGCACTCATGCTTGCCCGGAAAATGCCATCAGCCTGGCACCTCAGCTTGACCTGTCAGATTCGGCATTATCTCAGCGGATATTGTATGAAGAAGAGCCTTTTGCCTGCATTTCCTGCGGATCGCACTTTGGCGTAAAATCCACAATCGACAGGGTCATGGACCAACTTGCAGGAAAGCATCCGATGTTTGCGACTTCGGAGCAGGGAAAGCTGATCCAAATGTGCGACAAATGCCGGATCGAGGCGCAGTACCACAGCACATCAAGCCCGTTTCAATCCGCCCCTCGGCCGCGCCCACGCACCACTGATGATTACTTGAAGCGGCGCGATCATTGATACACGACCAGCGGCGCACCCAGATCCACTGGCTCGACCGTAGCCACAAAAGTCAGGATATCTTCGACTTCAGCTTCGGTGAGAAGAAGAGGATGGATTGTTGGTGGCCGCGCTTGATCAAACGGCTCGGTAATGCCTTCGATCTGCGTGATCGACGGATGGGGCAGGCGCAGATAGAAGGTCATAAACCGCTCCTGCCAATCGGGCAGGCCGCGAAGCAGGCCGAAAGACGGCGTCGACCCTATGCCTTTCATCAGATTGCGGGTGCCGATTTCGTGGCAACGGGCGCAATTTTTGAAAGCCAAAATTTCGCCCTGAACTACATCGCCCTCAAATACAATTTCACGCAGCGGCGAGGCTTTGGGCTGCACGAAGCTAAACACCGCCATTTCGTCAATTTTGAATTGCTCGATGGTGCGTTGACCAATTTCCGACGCCAACCAATCCGCAAAGCGCTGGGCCTTTTGCCCCGCAGGCGTGTTGGGATTGGCGACTCGCATGAAATAGGACCGCCCCAACCCTTCCATTACCGGCTGGCCGCCTTCAGTATCCCAAAACGCATCGGCAGTGGCCGCTTTGGTTTCCAGCCTTGGTCGGATACCGGTTTTCAGCGAAAATCGAGGCATGATGAATTGCAAAAAACCGGTCTCTTCCAGCTCTGGCGCCGTGGACAGGATAAAATCTTTTCCCTGACTCGTGGCCATTACGGGATTCACAAGGCAAACTGCGAAAACAAGGATAAGATTACGAAGCACAGCGGGTTTCCTGATTGGGCTAAAGCGCCAAAAGGTTTGCGGCAAACACCCGACATGTCAATCCGGAGTGTCGAAAGGAAATAAAATGAGCGACGCATACAACATGAGCATGCGCAAATTCCTGAAACGGGTTGGCGTAACCTCGCAACAGGCGATTGAAGCCGCCATACGCGAGGCCGGGGCGACCGATGGACAAACATTTAAGGCCAAAGTGGTGCTGACCATCGAAGGGCTGGAACTGGAGCATGTGGTAGAAGGCACGCTTCAAGCGGAGACGGAAAGCTAGATGGCAACGCGCGACGAAGTGCTGGCGGTACTCAAGAAAATCAAAACGCTTTCGGGGGCTGACATTGTAAGCGCCGGAATGGTCAAGGCTTTGACGGTCGATGAAGGCACGGTGCGCTTTGTGCTGGAGGTGCCGGGCGCCCAAGCCAAAGCGCTTGAGCCGGTGCGCGCAGCGGCGCAGGCGGCGGTTGAAGCGGTGAGGGGAGTCAAAAACGTGTCGGCGGTAATGACGGCCCACAGCGCCCCTGCAGCGCCGCCCGACCTGAAAGCCGGACGCGCGGCCGAACCGAAGGGCCCGCAGAAAATACCGGGAATTGAAAAGATTATTGCCGTTGCATCGGGCAAGGGCGGGGTCGGGAAGTCGACCATTTCGGTTAATCTGGCGGTGGCACTGGCCGCTGAGGGCAAGCGGGTGGGTCTGTTGGATGCGGACGTGTTCGGCCCGTCGCAGCCGCGTATGCTTGGTGTGTCTGGGCGACCGGCTTCGCCTGATGGCAAAACCATTTTGCCGCTGCGCAACCATGGCGTAACCATGATGTCTATCGGACTGATGACCAACGAAGACGAGGCGGTGGTGTGGCGCGGACCAATGCTGATGGGCGCGTTGCAACAGATGCTTAATCAGGTGCAGTGGGGCGCTTTGGATGTATTGATCGTGGATTTGCCGCCAGGCACGGGCGATGTACAAATGACACTGGCGCAAAAGGCCGAGGTAGACGGGGCAATCATTGTCAGCACTCCGCAGGATGTAGCCTTGATTGATGCGCGCAAAGGCATTGATATGTTTAACAAACTTGGCACGCCTGTACTGGGTATGATTGAAAATATGTCTTACCAGATTTGCAAGGAATGTGGCCACAAGGACCACCCGTTTGGCCATGGTGGCGTGGCCGACGAAGCCGCCAAAATGGGTGTGCCTTTGCTGGCCGAACTGCCGCTGCATATCGATATTCGGATTGCATCCGACAGCGGCGCGCCTATCGTGGTCAGCAAACCGGATACGCCACAGGCGCAGGCGTTTCGAAGCCTTGCCAAACAACTGATCAAGGACGGTACCCTGTGATCGACGAAATTTTCGAAGCACCAATGCCCGCCACCTTCCCGCCACTGTTTACTGGCGAGGCAGTCAGCGGCAGCACAGACCCTTTCGCCAGGGCCTGCGCCCACGCCATGATCGGCTGCGATGCCGGGCTTTTGGTGCACAGCGTCACGCCAGACCGGATTCGCGCGGCAATCGTGTTCGCGCCTGAAACCCCGCTGGAACAGGCCATGATAGCCCTGATTGCGTGTGGGGTCGGGTTTCAGAATGGCATGGGGGCTCTGGCCCCACCCGAGGTCAGTGTGCATTTTGGCTGGCAGGGCGAGATTTATGTAAATGGCGGCCGCGCCGGGCGGTTGCGTGTGGCGGCCTCAACTGCCGACCCCGAGGCTGAGCCGGATTGGCTGGTGGTCGGGCTGGAAGTTGACCTGCTGCCACAAGGTGATGGCGAAACCGGAGAGAGCCCGAATGACACCTGCCTGATGATGGAAGGTTGTGGCGATGTTTCGCCCATTCGCCTGCTGGAAGCATGGTCGCGCCACACGCTGGTCTGGCTGAATGACGTCGAGCATGACGGCCCGCGTGCCCTGCACGAGCAATGGCGCGGAATAGCCAAAGGGATCGGAGAAGAGATCACTCTCACACTCGCTGAAACCCCGACTGGCAAATTCGTTGGCACATTCGTTGGCATCGACGAACAATTTGGCTTGTTGCTAAAAGTCGGGGCCGAAACCCGGCTGTTTCCGCTTTCGCGCTGCCTTGAAACTGGAGACGAGAAATGAACCTTGCCCGCGCCATCCATTTTGACGAAAGCGACACTTTGGTGTTTCACAGCCCGGCCCGTACCGGCGAATGGGCGATTTCAGGCGGTTTTGAGTTTTCAAACTGGGGCGAAGGGGATTTGACTGGCAAGGCGCGGCAAGCTTTTGCAAATGGCTGGTTGGGGCTGGAAACATTTGGTCGCGTGACATTTGTGGCTGTGACCAAGGTAGAACAGGCCGAATACGAAGCGCTAATTGAACGGCTGGCGCAGCATTTCGTCGATATATACGGCGCCCCCTCGCCCGAAGCCGCGCGCCCTGTCGCCAAAGAAGAGTTGGGCCATATGGCAGAACTGTGCGAAGGCCACGACCCAAACACGCTTCTCACCGTCATCCGTGAACTTACCGACGCAGGCGTGTCTGAGGCTTTCCGCGTCATCGAAGCACCTGAGGCCGAGCTGGATATTTTGGCTGTGCATGGGGAACTGGAGTAATCCCCGTTTTCCAGCCTAATGTTCAAACTCCCGCGGGATTTTCAACATCGCGGCTCAGGGCAGCCAAATCCGAATACCTGTCCCCTATCCGGTGATGCGGGCGACCACCTGTCGCCGCACCCAAAGCAACAACCAGCTCGTCTGCGGCAGGGGCGTCATATATAGAAAATTGGACCGTTAAATAGTGAGACCGACGTCCGGTGTCGTGTTTGTCCATTAACGGCACGTTGATTGGTGTATTGGCCGGTCCGCGTGTATTGGTAAAGCCCAGATAACTTTTTGCCCCCACGGCTTCGCGGTAGAAGTTACCGTATTGCAGCGTGTGAATCAGTGCCGAGGCGTGTTCCAACTCGCAGTTTGTCCCTGCGATACAAGCCTTGCCATAGGCCTCAATTGCATCACCCGATCCGGCAAGTGCAATCAATCGTTCGGTCAGCAATTTTCCCAGTGGCGGAGCCATGCGTTGAATTTCGGGCGACAAATCCTCTACGTATCCGCGTCCGGCCCAAGGGTTGGCGACCACTGCGGCAACGCCAATCATACGCAGGGGCGGGATGGCAGGGCGCTCGCCTTCACGGTGGATGTCTTCGTCAAAAGTGATGATTTTTCTCAATTCGGGCAGCATTGTGCGCTCCATAAAAATTAGTGTTTCGAAGGTTGTCGTTGAGTGACCTGTTGAACCAGGCCGTGGCTTTCATTGCCTTGGTAAATACCAAAACTGCCGTGCCGAAACTCTTCGCGATAGCGGGTCAGCATGCTGCGTTCGGCAGCCCCCCGGACCTTATCCAGCGGGATATCTTCCAAGCTGAAGAACGCCATGTTTTCCGGCGCGTCACCGGTGACGGTGCCGTGATAGAAAATACCGTGTCGGTCAGTTTCGCTATCCTGATATACCGCATAGAGATAATCGAGTTTCGGCTGCAGGCCGGATTTTCTCAATCTTGCAACCAGACCCTCAAGGCTGTTGGCATCATCTTGCGCAAGCGGGACACTGTAACTGCCATCCTGACTTTTTTCGAGAAGTATCCGCTGGTCCTGCTCCATAATAGCGCCCATTGAAACAGACCCGCCTGCGCCAGCGACATTGGCCAAAGGCTGTTCCAGACCAAGCGAAAAATAGTTGCCCCGAAAATAGCCAAGCGGTTGTTTCTCGGCAGTTCGATGATCCAGAACTCGGCCTATGAGTAGGATATGATCGCCCGCATCGACCAACTTGTGCCGCACGCAAGTAAAGCTGCTGAGCGAGCCGTCTAGCAACGGCATATCTGCAAGCCCCGTATGCCAGTTCGCCAGTTTAAATTTCTCAAGCGACGGCGAGGCGAACAAGCCCGACACTGCTTTTTGGTCCTCGGTCAGCACGTTGACTGCGAAATGTTCTGCTTGGGTAAAAGTGTCGCAACTGTAGGCCGATTTGGCGATGCTTATCAGCAGCAAAGGCGGGTCTAGCGACACAGAAGTAAAGGAATTTGCGGTGAAACCACGTGGTGCCCCGTCAAGCTGGCGAGTAGTTACAACCGTTACGCCAGTCGCAAAACTGCTAAAGGCATCGCGCAAAGCCCGTTTGTCGTTGTCCGACATTTCGGAAGTTTTGTCAGTCTTTAGATAAATATCATTGTGCTCACCCAACCGTGGTGGCGACGTCATCTGTGCCGCCCCCTGAGCGCCGAACTTTACGGGGTTTCCCGCAATCGTCCACGGAGCGGCCGGAGCATCAGGGTTTTCAACTGTTACCAGCATTTTACGTGCAGCAACGTGAGGGTCGGCAAAGATATCGGTGATGGTGTTCAGCGGTCCAAATGGAACCAATCCGCCCAGTTGCGACGTCAGCTCGGTCTTGCTGTGTCGTACGGTCCAATCGCCGACCATGCCATTTACGACTTTTGAATTGGCAGAGCGGGCCGCGCGGGTGGCATATCGCGGATCAGCGCCCAGTTCTGTGCAGCCCATCGCAGTCGCCAGTTTGCGCCAAAATGCGTCGTCCACAATACCCAGCGCAACGGACCCGTCCGAGGCTGGAAACAGCCCGAAGGGTGCCAACAATGGGTGCCCGTTTCCCTCAGGGCCCGGCACTTGCCCGGTCATGTCGTGCAGATACACCGCCCGCTCGCACAATGAGATCATCGCGTCATACATGGCCACGTCGACAAACTGCCCTTTGCCCGTCGCCTCGGCCTGTCGCAGCGCTGCCATGATTCCAAAGGACATCATCAACCCTGAAAACACGTCCCCAACGCCCGGGCCGACCTTGGTTGGACTGTCAGAATCGGGGCCGGTAATGGCCATCAAGCCACCCATTGCCTGCGCGACAACGTCATAAGATGGCCAGCTGCCATAGGAGCTTTCACCCGTACGTGGGTCACCAAAACCGCGTATCGCAGCATAAACGATACGGGGGTTTTCAGCGGCCAGACTTTCATAGGACAACCCCAACCGGTCCATCACCCCCGGACGGAAGTTTTCAACGATCACATCAGCGGTCGTGGCCAGCTTGCGGAATGCGGCCTTGCCAGCGTCCGACTTCAGGTCAAGCTGAACGCTCTTTTTATTGCGGTTCAGGCTAACAAAGTATCCGGCCCAATCCTGTTCAGGATCGTCATCGCGAAAGGGTCCGTTGTTGCGGCTGGTATCGCCAGAGGCGCTTTCGATCTTGATGACTTCTGCGCCGTGATCGGCCATCATCATCGTGCAGTACGGGCCCGACAACATCCGGCTAAGATCAAGAACGCGGATGCCGTGCAGGATACCTTGGTTCATGTCCCTTTCCCCTTGAGCGCCCTGTCCAAAAAGTGGCGCAGTGGGACGTTGACCTGATCCGGAGCCTCGGCCAGTGCCATATGGCGAAGGCCGCGCAGAATATGCACCTCGGCACCGTTAATCTCATCAGCGATAGCGCGCGCCATTTCCGGCCCATTGCCAAAATCTTCGTCCCCGGTCAGAACAAAAGCCGGACAGGAAATCGGAGGGACTGGCGCAGTGATCTCATCAATCCCGTCGGCCAACACGCTGTAAATTGTGTGATAAATTGCGATGTCGTTGGCAGTAACCCAGCGTCGAATAAGGTTCATCATTTCGGGATTTGCCAACCGGTATGGCGTTGTAAACCACCTTTCAAGAGCTGCCTCGATTGTTGAGGACGGGCCTTCTGCACGCGCCTGTACCGTGCGTTTGATTATGGCATCCTGTGCCTTGCGTGATCTTTGGTGTGGTGAGTGCAATATTCCCAGGGCGGTCGTGCGGTTAGAGTTGTCGTAGGCAAATCGCCGGGCGATCATTCCGCCCAACGAAAAACCGATGATAGCCCCAGATGCGATCTGACAATGGTTCATAAGGGCAGACAACTGGCCGGAAAACATCGATAGGGATGGTGTTTCAGCTGGTGGTCCGCTTTGGCCGTGACCAAACAGGTCATAGGTAAGAACCTGATACGCATCAGTCAGGGCCGGAACGGTCCATTGCCAGCACGCCTGATTCAACCCAAGGCCATGAATCAGAACGACAACTGGCGCGCCGGTCGGACCAACAAGATCGTACACAGTTCCGTCAGGCGTGACGCCGGTCATTCATGCATCTCCTGCCAAAGGCCGGTAAGCGACAACCTCGACCTCGACCCGGACGTCAACCAGAAGGTCGCTGACAACAGCTGATCGCGTGGGTGGCTCTATCAAAAAGTACTCTCCATAAACTGCATTGAATCCGGGAAAATCCGCGCGGTCGCGCAGCCAGACCATAGATTTCACAACATCGTCCATTTCACACCCCGCCAGCGCCAATGTCGCCTTGATGTCCTCAAGTATTGCGCGGGTCTGATCTTCGACATTGCCGGTGGTCATGGGGACGCCGTCCTGCATTGGAATCTGCCCGGTTAAAAACACAAAATCACCAGCCCGGATCGCACGGGACAGGGACAATACTCGCCCGCCGATTTCCAATGGGCCGCCAATGATTTCTTTTTTATTCGCCATATCGTTGCCTCCCTGTGGGTTAGGGTAGACGCCCATTTGGGGCGAATTACTCGTATTTTTCGACACATCAAGGCGAATTTACGCATGTTTAATACATCAATCCAACAAGAATGAGAATCACAGGCGACAGGAGGCCAGCACAATGACCGACATCCAGACCTACAAGATGTTAATAGATGGTGCTTGGGTCGATGCATCTGACGGGGCCATGTTTGACAGTATCAACCCTGCAAACGGCCAAGTCTGGAGCCGTGTTCCCGAGGCAACTGCCGAAGATGTCGATACCGCGGTGCGCGCAGCACACCGGGCATTTTCCAAGGGGCCGTGGGCAACGATGACGCCCACCGAGCGCGGTAAGCATCTAAGACGGCTTTCGGAATTACTGGCCGACCAATCCGAAGAACTAGGCCGCACTGAATCTGTCGACACCGGAAAAATGCTGAAAGAGACCCGTTGGCAGGCGAAATACATCGCCGAATTCTTTCAGTTCTACGCGGGCTGCGCAGATAAGATCAGCGGCCAGACACTTCCCATCGACAAACCCGACATGTTTGTTTTCACCAAACGGGAACCGCTTGGCGTGGTTGCGGCGGTGGTGCCCTGGAACTCGCAATTGTTTCTTGTGGCAGTCAAAATCGGACCGGCCCTTGCTGCAGGCAATACTGTGGTGTTGAAGGCATCCGAACACGCCTCGGCGGCGATGCTGGAGTTTGGCCAGTTGATCGAAAAGGCGGGGTTCCCGCCCGGTGTTGTCAACATCGTCAGTGGCCATGGCGACCCATGCGGTCGGGCTCTGACCTCGCATCCGCTGGTCGCGCGGATTTCATTTACCGGCGGTCCAAACGCGGCGCGCCACGTGCTGGAGAATTCCAAACAGAATTTTGCCGAAGTTTCGCTGGAGCTAGGTGGCAAGTCGCCTTTCATCGTGTTTGATGACGCCAACATTGAAAGTGCGGTGAACGCCTCGATTGCAGGGATTTTTGGTGCCACGGGGCAAAGTTGCGTGGCCGGATCGCGGCTCTATTTACACGAGGATATTGCCGATGAATTCCTTGACCGGATGATAGCGCAGGCCCGTCAAATTCAGATTGGTGACCCGTTGTTGGAGGAAACCCAGATGGGGCCGCTGTGCACAGTTGGCCAGCTGGAACACATCCAAGCAGAGGTCGCGCAGGCGCAGACCGAAGGTGGCACTATACTGACCGGAGGCAAGCAACCCAAAGAACTTGGGGGCCTGTTTTATGAACCAACAATCATTGACTGCCCGCGTCAGGACCTGCGGATCGTGGACACTGAGCTATTTGGCCCGGTCCTGTGTGTGCAACGCTTCAAGACCGAAGATGAGGTTGTAGAGCTGGCCAATGACACCAAATACGGGCTGGCCGCAGGCATTTTTACGACCGACAGCGCCAGATCCTTGCGCATGGCGGGTGCTGTGCGTGCTGGAATTGTATGGGTGAACACCTATCGTGTGGTGTCGCCAATTGCCGAATTCGGTGGGTTCAATGGATCCGGCTATGGCCGCGAAAGCGGGTTTCAGGCCATGTACGACTATACCCGCCCGAAAACGATCTGGATGAACACCTCGGACGAACCGATGGCCAACCCCTTTGTGATGCGCTGAGACCAGCCAAAGAACGGAGCACCTCCATGAAATTTCAACTTGCAATAAATATGGAACGGCTGGACACCAGCCTGGATATGAATGACGTGGCGCGCCACACCATCGAAATGGTTCAGATGGCCGAAGACGGTGGTTTTGACATTGTGTGGGCAGCCGAACATCACGCGCTGGAAATGACCATCGCCCCCAATCCGTTTCAGACTCTGACCTGGTGGGCGGGTGAAACCAGTAAGATCAGGCTGGGCACCGCCGTAGCTACTGCAGCCTACTGGCACCCGATTAACCTGGCCGGAGAGGCAGCATTCATTGATCTGATCAGCGGTGGTAGACTGGAATTCGGTATCGGTTCGGGGGCTTATCAGCGCGAGTTTGACCGGATGCGCCCGGGGTTGAAGCAATCCGATGCCTGGCGATACATGCAGGAAATGCTGCCCGTTGTTCGCGAACTGTGGAAAGGCGATTATGAACACAAGGGGGAGTATTGGAACTTCCCGATGTCGACCTCGGTTCCCAAACCTGTGCAACCCGAAGTCCCTGTCTGGGTCGCTGCGCGTTCGCCAATCACCTATGATTACGCAATGCGCAACAAATGCCATGTGAATTGCTGGCCGCTCACCCGGCCCTTTTCCGAGGCGGAGCTGTATAAACAGCAACTGGACGAGGCGATTGCCAAGGCAGGTAATGGATTCACACCCCGCTTTGCGCTGATGCGCCACGCTTGTGTGTATGACAACGCGACTGGCCGTGATGAGGCACTGGTCGCCATCCGCACCTTGATGGGCCAGTTCGAAAATCTGTTCCGCAACACTGGCGATGTGGTGAATGGGTTCCCGAAACAAATCCCGCTTGATGAACTGGAAGGGCGCGAACAATACGATCCGAACATGCTGGAAAAAAACCTGATGTTCGGATCGCCCGATACCGTGATTCAGAAACTGAAACGTTATGAGGCGCTTGGGATCAATGAGTTCATTTACTATGCTTCAATGGGGCTTGGTCTTGATGCACAGAAACGTTCGTTAAAGATGTTCTGTGACGAAGTTATGCCAGCCTTAGCCTAAACCCGCTTTACAGGAGTTGACCATGCAAAATGGTGTAAAGGTGGTCCGCGATGGCCACGTGCTTGAGGTCACATTGGACCGTCCAAAGGTCAACGCCATTGATGTGCCCACATCTCAGGCGCTGGCCGCTGCATTCAAGGAACTGCATGACGACCCGGAATTGCGGGTTGCCATTTTGACCAGCGGTGGCGAAAAAATATTTTCCGCCGGGTGGGACCTCAAAGCGCTGAATGCAGGCGAAATGCAGCTGGATAATTGGTGGGAAACCGATGACTACGGGGAGGGCGGGTTTACCGGTCTGACCGAAAACTGGTTTCTCAACAAACCGGTCATCGCGGCGATCAATGGTCTTGCCATTGGTGGCGGGTTCGAAATGGCCCTTGGTTGCGATTTGCTGATTGCCGCTGACCATGTCGAATTTGGGCTGCCTGAAATGCCTCTGGGCATTGTGCCTGATGCTGGTGCCTTGCAACGTCTGCCTCGTCGAATTCCACACAACATCGCGATGGAGATGTTCCTTTTGGGCCGCCGCATGTCTGCGGCCGAGGCTGCGCATTACGGATTGGTCAACAAAGTGGTACCAAAAGAACAATTGATGGATGCAGCGCGGGAATGGGCGGCTTCTATCGCCTGGTCGGCACCCTTGGCCATGCAAAGCGTCAAGGAAGTGCAACGCGAAATCGAATGCATACCGCTTGAACAGGCGTTTCACAAAATGCGCACCGATCCGATGCCGGTTTACCGTAAGATGCTGAAATCGGACGATGCAGCCGAGGGCGTGGCGGCGTTTGTCGAAAAACGCGAACCCAATTTCAAAGGCGAATAGCGATGTACAGAGCACCCGACAGTGTGACCCGTATCGCCAGTATCGGCGGCGGGCCAATCGGTGGCGGCTGGGCCGCGCATTTTCTGGCGCGCGGATACGACGTTACCAGTTATCTGCATGACGAGGCAGAAACGTCGGTATTCATGACGATTCTGGAAACCGCCTGGCAAAGCCTGACCGACCTGGGTCTGGCCCCCGGCGCGTCTATGGATCGTTTAACCATCACCAGCGATTTGGCCAAAGCCGTGGACGGGGCTGAGTTTATTCAGGAAAGCGCCCCCGAAAGCCTGTCGATGAAGCAGGCACTTTACCGCACATTGGGCGACATGGTTCCGCCAGATGTGGTGATCGGGTCTTCGACTTCGGGATTGATGATGACCGAAATTCAGCTGGATTGCGCAACGCCGGAACGCACGGTAATCGGGCACCCGTTCAATCCGCCTTACTTGCTGCCACTGGTCGAAATTGTTGGCGGTAAAAAGACCCATCCAGCGGCCGTGAAATGGGCGGGCGCGTTCTATAAGGCTGCGGGCAAGGCCCCTCTGCTCATGAAAAAGGAAATCCCCGGATTTGTTGCCACCCGGCTGCAAGAAGCGTTGTGGCGCGAAGCTCTGCACATGGTCGCCAATGGCGAGGCAACGCCTGAAGATATCGACATTGCACTGATGAATGGCCCCGCCCCACGTATGGTGTCACAGGGGCAATGCATGGCCTTTCACGTGGCCTGCGGCGAGGGCGGCATGGCCACAAATCTGGACCAGTTTGGCCCGGCCTTGAAACTGCCCTGGACCCGGCTCAAAGCACCCGAGTTGACCCAGGAATTGCGCGACCGGATGGTGAGTGGTTGCAACGAGATCGCCGGGGATCAGCACTTTTCGGACATGGCAGCCCAACGCGACCGCGAGATCGTCGCGGTTTTGAATGCGCTGAGATCGGTGCGCGAAGGCTAGGGTCGGGATTTGCTAACTGCCCGAAGGCGACGGATTACTGTTATGAGCCAATATCTGTCGTTCATTCAGCAATCGCCTTTATTGCATCAAGCCTGT
>PIVL01000633.1 GCA_003354145.1 Paracoccaceae bacterium | reverse complement strand
CGCTGCGTCACCGTCAGTCGCGTCTGCGCGGCCGCGCAGCCCTCGATCACGCGGTGCGCGGTGCGGTCCCTCTTCAGCGTCGGCTCGAAGTACGTTCGCAGCGTCTCGCGCATGTCGCCGCTCTCGTGCATGGAGGGGTCCACCAGTCGCTGCTCCATGTCCCCGGCGAACAGCACGCCCCTCGCGTTGCCGCACACCGCCAGCGCCGCCGTCTCGCTCCAGTCCTCCACCTCGTCGGCGATCACGTACACGTCCCGGTCCCGCAGCACCTTCGCGAGCGGCGCCCGCCTCGCCATCGCCTTCAGCAGCATCGTGCGAGTGCACGTCACGAGCCGCAGCGACCGGAAGACGTCGTCCCCCAGCGTGGCCCACCCTTTCACGTATACCGTGAACGTGAGGTGATGGTGCGCGGCCAGCTGCTGCTTCGTCAGCGAGCTCAGCACGACCGTCTTGCACCCGCCCAGCGCGCGCTCCAGCTGCCGCATGCTCTCCACCTGCGCCGGGTGCACCTCCTCCAGCCGCCGGCAGAGCCACTCGCCGAACTCGTCCTCCTGGCCCGCGCCTACCGCGATCAGCAGTCGCTCGCGGTCCTGCGGGAACAGCTGCGGTCGTGTGGCCATGCTCCCGATGTCGTCGCGAAGCGTGCGCGTCGGCGCCGCAAATATCACCAGTGCCGGCCCCTCGCAACACCGCGGCCGCGCCGGCGTGCGCGTATCCTCCGCGCTGCGGTCGGAGAGGCACGCTGCGACGTTGAGGAGCGTGAACGTCTTGCCGGCGCCGGGCGTCCCGTATAGCACGGCGATGTTGCTGCTGGACTCGCTCAGCTCGGCAAGCGCCAGCTGCTGCTGGCTCATCAGCATCCGCGACTCTGAGCAACGCCGCATGCACCACTGCAGCACGGGGTCGCGGCGCAGCGATGCTGCGCCCGGGCTGTAAGGGAACAGCGCGGCGAGCGCGATCGCCGGCGGTGACCGCGGCGCTGCGGTCTCGTCGAGCGCACCCGGCAACGCCTCGCCGCTCGCAGAAGGTCCCCCTACGCCGATGCCCGGGGCAAGCGGCGGTGCCATGGCCATTTCCAGCCTCGCAATCGCCCGCCTCAGCGCGCCGTACGCGAAGAACTCCTCGTGCACCGCGCATAGCACGATGATCGCGCCGCGGCTGCTGCGGCACGTCCCGCCCTGCACGCGGGAGTCCGGCGCGATCGCGTTTCTCTCCGCGTCGTCGTCCTGTTCGGCGTCGGCGACGTCCCGCTCGCGCTCCCGGTCCTCGGCCTCGCTGCTGCCCAGTGCGGCGACCTTCAGCCGCTCAGCCGCGTGGCTGACGCCCGTGATGACGCCGAAGTCCGCGCCGCTAACCAGCCTTGCCACGCGCTCGTCGCTGAGATCTCGGTACCACTCCGTCAGCGTTTGCT
>PIVL01000632.1 GCA_003354145.1 Paracoccaceae bacterium | reverse complement strand
GAGCACGTCGTCGACATGGATCCCACCAATCAGCCGATGTCCCTGCCACTCCCATTCGAAGGCGTCGCGATCGTGGACGAAAAGCTTGGCGCCAAGCCGTTCGAGGAGCCACCGCTGGAGGTGCTGCTGCCATGCTCGAGGACTATTGGCCAAGCCGTACCATGCCTTGTGCACGTGGGCCACCTTGGCCCGCCCGCCGGTGCCGAACTCGCCGCCGCACATCTCGGGAGGTAGCTCAGGCAGGCCGCAGTAGACATGGGGCTCTCCAAGGTCCGCGTTGAGGAAAGCCTGTGTGAAGTCGACGGTGTAGAGGGGCATGTCCGAGCCAGCCGCGAGCGCCACGATCGTCCGCACCGTGTCGAGAGAGACCATGGAAGATTTGGTCGCAATGTAGTGCTCGCCCTCCTTCGTGAGGTCGCCGCGCACCACAATGCGAACCTTGTAGGTCCCATCCGACTTGATGTTGAACAGCACGCGCGTCGGGACCACCTTCACGCCATCCCGAACTGCCGCCCGGTCGACCTCGTCGAAGACGCCTTTCGCCAAGAGCCCGCCGTACTCCTTCTTCAGGGCCGCCAGCCACAGCGGCCACTGGGGCGACGCCCGCGCCTCGCGAATGCTCCGAGGAAGGCGGGCCGAGGTGGAGGCGGGGTCGTGGCGTGCAGCCGCCGCCCGCATGAGCACGTCCGGCACGGCGACGTACGCCGACTGAGCCGCCAGTCCATCGTGGAGGAGAGAGCGCTCCGCCAACGACAGGCCCGGCTGAGCGGGGTGTGCCGCCACGCGCGCGGCGCGCCGCCGCAGCAGGTAGCGCCCGAAACCCGGTCGCGGGTCGTCATCGTCGCCAGAGGGCCCGTCCGGCGAAGGGGCGCCCGGCGGCGCCCGAACCGGCGCCGCCCCGAGGTCCAAGTCGTCGCCCGCGCCCGCCGTGGCGTCACCCGCCACCGCTATGTCCAAGTCGTCATCCGCGCTCGCCGCGAAGCCCTCGGCAGCCGCGGGGGCCACCGGAGGAGTGTCGGCGTCGTGGAAGGTCACGATCCCGCGCGCCGCGTCGAAGAGCAGATCTCCCGCCACCGCCTTCGGCCGCCGCGTCCCCGTGATGCCCGAGAGGAAGGATTCCTTGGTGAGCTCGTCGAACTGCGCGAACGTCTTGACCTTGGAATAGAACGGGTACCGCTCGCCCGACTTGCCCGTCTTGGAAAACCCGTCCCGCCACCGCAGCACCATGCCAGCCGCCCGAGCGTCGCGAACGAGCGCGCGCGCGGCGTCCTTGGCCATGACCGACATCGGCACCGCCGCCCGGCGCGAAGGGGAGGCGCGCCGCGAGCCCGCCCGCACCGAAGACGGCCGATGGCGAAGCGAGGTCCGAGAACCCCCATGGCCAGACGCGTTGCCGACTTGCTGGACCAGAGGGGCAGGCGC
>PIVL01000298.1 GCA_003354145.1 Paracoccaceae bacterium | reverse complement strand
TCCCGGCTTGGAAAAAGCCGTTTGGCTTGCTCTCTGGGGTGACGGGCTGCTTTGAGGACGGGCGTGCGCGGCGCGTCATCGGCTTGCGGCAGGGTAATGCCAATCGCGTCGTCCAGCGGGTGACCCAATTCGGCCAGATGGTGGGACATGTCGGTGATGTCCTGCGCGATCAGATGCACAACGATGCCTTCGCGTTGCAGATACCCGGTGACACGCAGCAACCGCCCGCCCATCACGGCGCGGCGGAACTGTTCATAGACCTTGGGCCAGACCACAACATTTGACACGCCGGTTTCATCCTCAAGGGTCAGGAAAACCACCCCGGACGCAGTACCGGGGCGCTGGCGGGTGGTGACAAGACCGCAAACCGTGGTGCGCTGCAGCGGTGCGGCGGCCAGCTCGGCATGGGGTGTCAGGTTGGGCATGGACGGGCGCAACAGCTCCATCGGGTGGGCGCGCAATGACAGTCGCATGGCGACATAATCCTCGACCACCTCTTCGCCCAGATGCATCGTTGGCAGTGACACCTCGGGCTCGTGAATGCCTTCACCTTCAATCGGGTCATTGAACAAGGGCAACGGTATTTGCCCACGGATCGCCTTGACCAACCAAAGCGCACGACGTCGCCCCAGCCCCATATCGGCAAAGGCATCCGCCTCGGCCAGACGTTCCAGCACCGCAGGTCCCACCCCTGCCCTAAGCCACAGGCTTTCGGGATCGCGGTAGCCATTGCCACGCGCCGCCTTGATCCATCCGGCGTCTTCTTCCTTAAACCCTTTGATCTGGCGAAATCCAAGGCGCAGCGTCAGCGCGCCATCTGCGCGGCGCTCCAGCGTGTTGTCCCAATCGCTATTATTCACACAAATCGGGCGGGTTTCGACGTGATGTTCACGCACATCGCGCACGATCTGGGCCGGAGCATAAAAACCCATCGGCTGCGAATTCAGCAGCGCACAGGCAAAGACCGCAGGGTGATGGCATTTCAGCCAGGCCGAAACATAGGCCAGCATGGCAAACGCCGCCGCATGGCTTTCGGGAAAGCCATATTCGGCAAAGCCTTCGATCTGGCTGAAACACCGCGCGGCGAATTCCGGTTCATAATCCCGTTCCAGCATGCCGTTGATGAATTGTTCACGAAAGCCACCAATGGTGCCCATCCGCCGGAACGTCGCCAGCGATCGGCGCAACCGATCCGCATTTTCCGGGGTGAAACCGGCGGCGACCACTGCGATCTGCATGGCCTGTTCCTGAAACAGCGGCACGCCAAGGGTTTTGCCCAGCACCTTTTTCAACTCTGGCGACGGAAAGTTAACCTGCTCCAGCCCCTGCCTTCGTTTCACATAAGGCTGCACCATACCGCCCTGAATAGGCCCCGGACGCACGATGGCCACCTCGATCACCAGATCATAGAATTCACGCGGTTTCATCCGGGGCAGAAAATTCATCTGCGCACGGCTTTCCACCTGAAACACCCCCACCGCATCGGCAATGCACAGCATATCGTAAGTCGGGTCATCTTCCTGCGGTACGGTAGCAATCGAAAGGGTTTTCCCGTCATGCTGATCCAGCAGATCAAAGCATTTGCGAATGCAGGTCAGCATCCCCAACCCAAGGATATCAATCTTAAGGATACCAAGCGCGTCGATATCATCCTTGTCCCATTCGATGACCGTTCGGTCCTCCATCGCGGCGTTTTCAATCGGACACATCTCATCCAACCGCCCCTTGGTGATGACAAAACCACCAACATGTTGGGACAAATGGCGGGGAAAGCCGATGATTTCGCCGATCAGCTGGATGGTTTGTGCCAATCGGCGGTCGGTCATATCCAGCCCAAGCTCTTCAATACGTGCAGGGTCAGCACCCGCGTTGGACTGGCCCCAGATTTGCCCTGACAGGTTGGCGGTGACGTCCTGTGACAGGCCCATCACCTTGCCCACTTCGCGGATCGCCGCGCGGGATCGGAAATGGATCACCGTCGCACATAGCCCGGCGCGGTGACGGCCAAACTTTTCGTAAATATGCTGGATCACCTCTTCGCGGCGTTCATGTTCAAAGTCGACATCAATGTCAGGCGGCTCGCCCCGATGCACCGACACAAAGCGTTCTACAACCATGGTGATGGTTTCCGGGCTGACATCGGTGATGCCCAGCAGATAACACAGGATCGAGTTCGCCGCAGACCCTCGTCCCTGACACAGGATGCCTTGCGAGCGGGCAAATTGCACAATGTCATGCACGGTCAGGAAATAGGCCGGGAATTTCAGTGTCTCAACCAGCGCCAGTTCCTTTTTAACCTGCTTATGAGCCTTCTCGGGCGCACCTTGCGGATAACGCCGTTTCAGCCCCTCATGGGCCAGCCGCGCCAACCGGTCCTGCGGTGCCTCTCCATCGGCGATCTCGTCCGGGTATTCGTATGACAGCTGCGACAGACAGAACCCACAGCGCGCCGCAATCTCTAATGTGCGCCGGATTGCAGCCGGGTGGTCGCGATACATTCGCATCATGTCGGTCGCACCTTTCAGGCGACGTTCGCCATTGGGCAAGGCGCGGGTGCCGATTTCGTCAATGGTGATGTGGTGGCGCATACAGGTCAGCACATCCGCCAGTTGCCGACGCTTGCCGTGATGCATCAGCACATCGCCCATCGCCACCATCGGAGCGGCCGTTTTCAGCGCCAGACGGCTGCTGCGTTCCAGATGTGCCTGATCGCTGCCGTCATACCTTGGGGCGGCCCCCAGAAACACATAGCCGGGATAGTGCCGCACAGCCGCCTGAATATGGCGCGTTACCTGCCTGCTGTCGGCCCCCTTTTCAGGCAAAGCAATCAGAATGATTCCGGCGCAGCCCTCTAGCACATCCTGCATATCCAGCAGGCAATCTCCCTTTTCGGCGCGCCGTTTGCCCAAGGTCAAAATCCGCGACAATCGTGCATAGGCGGGGCGATCCTGCGGCAGGGCAATCCAGTCCACCGGGCTATCACGCAGCACCAGCCGACAACCGACGATCAGTTTGGGAAACTCGGTCGTTTCGGGGCGGGGGATGTCCGGTGTGTCGGAAAAGCCTTGGCGAGAGCTGGAATCAACCTGTTGTCCAGAGCGGATTTTGATCGTCTTTGCCGCCTCGCGTTGCAACTCTTTTAGCGCCGAATAGGCCCGCACAACTCCGGCCAGTGAGTTGCGATCGGTGATGGCAATCGCCCCAAGGCCCAGTTCAGCGGCGCGTGTCACCAGTTCTTCGGGATGCGAGGCCCCGGTCAGGAAGGTGAAATTCGAGGTGGTGCACAGTTCGGCATAGCTCATGCAAATTCCCCCTGCACAAACCAACCGGGGTTTTGCGGCGTATAAAACAGCCACAACCGCCGCCCCTGTTTCGTCGTCACCTTCCAGTAATCGCGCACGCCAGATCGCCAGTTTTCATCCGCCAGCCACCATTCCGGCGCAATCCGCTCTGGCCCGGTCACATGCCCGGTTGCAAAGGACATGCGCCGCCAGCGAAAACGCGCAGGTGGGCGTGCCCCCACCCCGGTAATGGCCTCGGGCGGGAACAATTGCACCGGGCGCGACGGGTGTGACGACCGCGCGGCCCAGGATTGGGAGGGTTCGGAAAACGCCGCAGAGGCAATGATGAAGCTATGTTCGGGAATATGGCTGTCCGCAGGCAGAACCCGCTGCACATTGTCCAGCCCGATACGGGTGCCAAGCCGGGTGATCAGATCATCCAGCGCATCGCTGTCGCTGGCCCCCGCATGGCTAACCTGGCGGGCCGGCAATGGTTCAACCTGGGTCGCCTCAAGGCGCAGCTGATCAATACCGTACCCGGCATCCACCTGATCTACTCCACGCTGAAACAACGGCAGGATACGCGCCGCGTCATGCAAGGCACGCGCCAGTCGCAGCTCAACCTGCTGGCTGGCCTGATCCACCCGTCGTAAAGTCAACTGCAACACCCGTGCGCCGGTTTCCTGTGCCCTTAGCTTGTCACATAGCCGCGCAAGCAACCGTTCGGTCCCGGCCATGACATCCGCATTCAGACCAATGGGTTCGGGCAAGGTCATCCGCACCCCGTAATGCGGCGCCTCGGGCAAGGGCGAGATATCTTCAGGCAAATCCCCAAGCGCCTGATCCAGCCGCAACAGAACCTCACGACCAAGCCGACGGGTCACCGTGGCGCGCGGCAAGGCGATCAACTCGGATATCCGCCGCACGCCCAGCCGTTGCAGGGTAACACAGGCCTTTTCCTCAAGGCGCAGCGCCGCAACCGGCAATGGGCCAAGACGTGCGTACGCCTGCCCTGTGGCCGCGATGCCCCCTTTGCTGAAATGCGCCAGCGCCCAGGCCGCGCCGCGGGTGTCGGCCAGCCCGATACGTGCAGTGATCCCGGCCCGTGTCAGCCTTAGGCGCATATCATCCAGCATCGCCTCTTCGCCGCCAAACAGATGTGCAGCCCCAACAATGTTCAGCGTCAGCCCATCCACCCCCTCAAGCCCGACCCAGGGGCAATACCGTTTCGCCCATCGCGCCAGAACATGCAGAAACCGCTGATCCGCCTTCAGATCGACCGGTTGGCTTTGCAGGTTCCGACAAAACGCCCGCGCATCCGAAAGCCCCATACCCCGATGCAGCCCCTGCTGTTCAGCCTGCCGGTTCAGGCAATAAATCCGATCCGCATTGGCCTGATGCAAAGACAGCGCAAACGGACCATCAACCGGCCGCGCCCTGAGAACCCGGTCGCTGGACAGGTTTGGAAACCACACTGATACGACGCGTTTCTGCACCTCGGCTGACATCCCACATAACAAATGTTCTCTATCTGTTCTTTTTATGCTTTCAATAATCCGCTGTCGAGTCCCTGGTGATAGGAATGGCCCAAGCCGACCAGTGGAGCCGATGATTCAAAACAGCCCAAAGCAGACATGGAACATATGAAAGCCCCAGCACAATCCACGGGATGTGACAAGTATGGTCGGTAAATCCGAAGCCTTGACAGTCCGCTTTTCTGTGACCAATTTGTTGGTAGGCTTCAGAACCGGCTGGCAAGGCGTGGAACATCTAACCTCGCCGACAGGCCCAGCTACTTGGGGAATACGGGATTGTAAAACATGTCTACGCTGATAATTTTCGGTGCTGGAGCAAGTGCTTATTGCGGCACAGATTCAGTTAACCCCACATTACCGCCATTAGGAAATAATTTGTATACGCCCCTTTCCGAGATGGATGGAATGGAGGACCTTCAAAAGGTTTTTCCTGAGATTAAGGACCTGTTTAAAGAGAATTTTGAAAAGGGGTTTGAAGAATATCTTCTTACTCGCGACGACCCTGACGAAATCCCGATCAAATTTATGTGTGGCCTGGCATACTACTTTACCCAATTCAAGATAGCCCCACCACACGCACACAAAAATCTGTATGTGCGACTGCTTAATTCATTAATATCTTCAAAGAAACGAATTGTTTTTGCTACACTCAATTATGAAATTTTATTGGAGATTGCTGCGTCGCATTGCGGTATAAAGAAACACTCCCTTCAATTGGGTAATCGGGCAAATAATCTAAGTGAATCTATTTGCATTCTTAAACCTCACGGCGCATGCAATCTAATTGCCAAAAATGATCATGTTCATATAGATGCTAGTGTTCCGCACCTGACATAAGATTCCCAACGGCTTTGGATTGTGTCATGTTGAATGCATGAGACGTTATGATATTTGCCTTTATCTGGCACCCGATGACCGAGTGCGGCTTCAAAC
>PIVL01000631.1 GCA_003354145.1 Paracoccaceae bacterium | reverse complement strand
GATCGTGAATTCGCTGATCCTGTTTCATGCGGGCCACGGAGACCTGAAGGTGCGCCCGGATATTGACCGTTTTGAGGGCAACACGGTCTGGTTCAAGGACGGTAGCCACGCGGATTACGACATGATCCTCGCGGCGACGGGCTATAGTCTGCATTATCCGTTCATCGACATGGATCTGCTGAATTGGCAGGGCTCGGCACCGCATCTTTATCTGAATTGTATTCATCCGGAACGGGATGATTTGTTTATGCTGGGCATGGTCGAGGCCTCGGGCCTTGGCTGGCAGGGGCGGCATGAACAGGCTGAAATGGTGGCGCGCTATATTGCGGGTCTGCGAAATGGGTCAGCATCGGCCAAAGCGCTGCAGGCCGAGAAATCGGCCGGATTCACGCGCGCGACCGGCGGCATGAACTATATCGACCTGCCGCGGATGGCCTATTATGTCGACAAAGCCACCTATCGCAACGCGGTAACTGACAACATCAAAAAGTTGAAAGCAGGCGCATGAACAATATTGATACGTTTGCTCTGAATTTCAGCCCGGCGAGTCTGACCGTGTTGAATGGGGTTCTGGCGATTGTTATGTTTACCATCGCTCTGGACCTGAAATTGTCGGATTTCAAAGCGTTGGTACGCTCGCCCAAACCGCTTTTGGTTGGCATGCTGTCACAATTTCTGATCCTGCCAGCCGTTACATTCGTGCTGCTGCTGATTTTTCGTCCGCAGCCGTCGATTGCATTAGGTTTGATCCTTGTTGCGGCTTGTCCAGGTGGCAATATCTCAAACTTTATCACGCATAGGGCAGGCGGCAACGTAGCACTGTCAGTGTCGATGACGGCGGTCGCCACGTTTGCAGCGCTGATAATGACACCCACCAACATTGCGTTCTGGGGTCATCTTTACGCGCCGACGCGTGAAATTTTGCAGCGCATCTCGATTGATCCGGTGTCGCTCGCAATCACTGTGGGGTTCATGCTGTTGCTGCCTTTGGTGCTTGGAATTATGCTAAACACCATGCGTCCCGAACTCGCGGCCCGAATCCGCAAGCCGATGCAATGGCTGTCGATGGGCATTTTTATCGCCTTCATTGTGCTCGCTGTGGCTGCAAACTGGGGGTATTTCCTGCAATCTCTGGCGACAGTGTTGTTGCTGGTCGTTGTGCATAACACCGTTGCGTTTGGCTCAGGCTACCTGACTGCGACCATTGGTGGTGTAAGCGAATACAATCGCCGCGCCATCACTATTGAGACCGGCATTCAGAATTCGGGCCTTGGGTTGATCCTTATCTTTGGTTTTTTCAATGGATTAGGCGGCATGGCCGTTGTCGCCGCTTTGTGGGGCATTTGGCACGCGATTTCAGGAATAGCTTTGGCGGCATACTTTGCGCGGACTGAGGCCGCCAGATGAGCACTATTCTGATAACGG
>PIVL01000630.1 GCA_003354145.1 Paracoccaceae bacterium | reverse complement strand
TGAGCGGCCCCACTTGAGTGGTCCAATTTGAAAGTTAGTGCATGATTGGCCTTTGGTCCATCGGGACGATGGCCTCTGGCGCAGGTGGGCGGTAGCCCAGAGCACTATGTGGTCGTTTGGTGTTGTAGTGGTTCCTCCAACTTTCGATGATGATTTGGGCCTCACGAAGCGAGTAGAAGATTTCACCGTTCAGCAATTCGTCTCGCATTCGCCCGTTGAAGCTCTCGCAGTATCCGTTTTCCCAGGGCGATCCAGGCTCGATGTAGGCCGTCTTGGCCCCAACAGCTTTGATCCAGTTTCTAACCGCTTCCGCAATAAACTCGGGGCCGTTGTCTGATCGAATATATGCAGGCACACCGCGAAGGATGAACAGGTCCGTCAGTGCGTCGATGACCTCAGTCGAGTTCAGCTTTCGCTTCACGCGGATCGCCAGACATTCTCGGCTGTGTTCGTCCAGAATGTTCAATGTCCTGAACGCCCTGCCATCATCGGTTCGGTGATGCACGAAGTCGTACGACCAGACATGATTACGATATTCGGGACGCAGCCGAACGCAAGATCCATCGTTCAGCCAGAGCCGTCCCTTCTTTGGTTGTTTCATTGGCACCTTAAGTCCCTCGCGTCGCCATAGGCGTTCAACACGTTTGTTATTCACCTCCCAACCCGCGTCTCTCAGCAGAGCAGCAACCCGACGGTAGCCATATCGGCCGTACTGGCGCGTCAGCTCGATCATATCCGCGATCAGGCGTTCTTCGTCAGCACGGCCTTTCGGCACCCGCCGCTGTGTGGATCGGTGCTGGCCCAAAACACGACAGACCCGTCGCTCAGAAACCTTCAACTGGCAGCGCACATGATCGATGCAAGCACGACGACGTGAAGGGCTTAGAAGTTTCCCGATGCGGCCTCCTTTAGAATCAATTTGTCCAGCGTCAGGTCCGATACGGCCCGGCGAAGGCGTTCGTTCTCTTTCTGTAGCCGCTTCAGTTCCTTTAGTTGTTCCGTGCCCATTCCACCGTACTTCTTCTTCCAGCGATAATAAGTTTGTTCAGTCACACCAATCTGTCTGATCGCGTCTATCCGGGGCATACCTTGCCCCATTAGAACTTCAACTTGCCGCAACTTCACGACAATCTCTTCGGGCTTGGGTCTCTTAATGGCCATCTATGGTCCTCCGTTTTCCTAAACATAGGGGTGGACCACTTCAAAGGGGGAGGCTCAACTTGGGTGGTCCGACGGTAACGATCCTATTGCAAAACGCGGTGCCACCGGTGGTTTGATTTGGAGGCCAGGGTTTTATGATGATCTCATTGGTGTCGCGGCAACGTGGGCGGACCCGGTTTCTGCAGGTTTGGAAAATCAGACGACCTTCGAAGCCTTTTACCGTCTGGATATCTCGGACAACGTGGCGCTAACAGCCGATGTTCA
>PIVL01000629.1 GCA_003354145.1 Paracoccaceae bacterium | reverse complement strand
CATCTGATCGAGAGCGGCGTGAGCATCTGCACCCGGAACCAAACGATGACGGGCGTCAAATTTCTGTTCCGGGTCACCCTGCGGCGGCATGATCTGGTGGCCGAGATCTTCCATCTCAGAGAGCCGGACCGGGTGCCGCTGGTGCTGAGCCAAAAGGAGATCAAGCGCATTCTGGCCATGGCACCCAGCCTGAAAGCCCGCGTGATGCTGTCGCTTGCCTATGGCTGTGGGCTGCGCGCAGGCGAGGTTGTTCGGCTGAAGGTTGGTGATATCGACGGCGCCCAGAAGATCATCCGCATCGTACAGGGAAAAGGGCGCAAGGATCGCAATGTGATGTTGCCGTCAGATATTCTGAGCTTGCTTCGCGACTGGTGGATGGAGCGACCGACGGGTCAGGATCAGAATGTGCCCACGCCTGAACGTGTGCTTTTCCCGGGATATCGCGGCAAGCACCTTTCAGCCCGGCAACTGTCGCGGTTGTTTCTTGAGACCGCGAGGGAAGCCGGGATCACCAAACCGGTGACGCTGCACACATTACGCCATTCCTTTGCAACGCATCTGCTGGAACGCGGCGTCGATATCAGGGTCATCCAGGCACTGCTGGGCCATTCCAAACTCACGACAACGGCGCGGTATGCGCGCGTGGCCACCGGGATGATCGCGGCGGTGGACAGCCCACTTGATGATTTGAACAGGGCTAAGCGCAGGAAGGGCAAAGCTGGATCTTCGTAGGCCGCCATGCCTGGTCCATCGTTGGAGGTTGCAGATATCTTCCGCGACCATGGCGCTGCCTGGCGCACGGCTAATCAAGGACATGTCGGCCTGGATCAGATGAAGGTGATGAGTGCAATCGAGCGCTGCAGAACGGCGGCGCTCGGCGGACATGTTGCGCGTTGCGAAGACTGCGCCCATGAACACATCTCTTACAATTCGTGCCGCAACCCATTGCGCGGCAGCGCATGCTTGCATGCGTGAGAGCGGTCACTGTCCTAAGTGTCAATCCGGTGCTGCCAAAACCTGGTTGGCGGCCCGGGAGGCCGAGTTGCTGCCCGTGCGGTATTTCCACCTCGTCTTTACGTTGCCAAAGCCCATCGCCGATATCGCGCATCAAAACAAACGAGAGATCTACAATCTGCTGATGCGGGCGAGCGCGGACACAGTGATCAAGATTGCCGCTGATCCGAAGCACCTCGGTGCCCGGATCGGCATCACGTCAGTGCTTCACACCTGGGGATCGGCGATGACCCATCATCTGTTACCCGGCAGTGGTTTGCAAAGCAAACCATGAGTATCCGTATTGGTCAAGCTCGCATTTCAGTCCATTTCCGACCGTCGCGCAACAACGCGTTTGCCATGACTACGAGTTTTCGCATGACCGCTGTAATCGCAAGTTTCTTGCATTTACCGTTAGCAATCAGCTCGTGATA
>PIVL01000297.1 GCA_003354145.1 Paracoccaceae bacterium | reverse complement strand
CCAGCCTCATCTTTATGCGCTCCGTGCAAGCCATCACGCGACAGGGTGGTGTTGGTGGCAATGATCGCGTCAACGCCGCATTCAAGGGCCACAGCGGCGACATCTGTCAATTCATCCGCTGTCAGATCGGGGGCAATTTTGAGGAATACAGGGATCGGTGATGGCAGTTCATCGCGGGCTTCAATCACTTGGCCCAACAAAGCTGCAAGGGCGGCTTTGCCCTGCAAATCCCGCAGCTTTTCGGTGTTGGGAGACGACACATTCACCGTGGCAAAATCTATATGTGCTCCGCAACGCCGCAAAACTTGAACAAAATCGCCCGAGCGGTCGGTACTGTCCTTGTTTGCCCCGAGATTAAGCCCGATCACACCTGTTTTTGGACGAAGCGCCAATCGGTCTGCAATCGCATCCATGCCGTCATTGTTAAAGCCAAAGCGATTGATTGCCGCGCGGTCCTGCGTCAGGCGAAACAACCGGGGTTTGGGATTACCCGGCTGGGCGCGTGGTGTGGCGGCACCAACTTCGACAAAGCCAAAGCCGGATTGCGACAATGGCCGCAACACCGTCGCGTTTTTATCAAACCCGGCGGCCAGACCAACAGGGTTCAGCAAATCCAACCCGGCAACTTGCGTGCGTAGTCGCGGCGAAGAAACTGGTCCGCCAGGAGAGGCCACCAGTCCAAGCCGCAAAGCCCTTAACGCAAGCCCATGCGCGGTTTCAGGATCGACGCAACGCAGTGCGCGTAATCCGGCCTGCTCAAACAGAGTCATGCGAAATCGGGGAATTGATGTACGCCGTCCACCAGTGGTATCGGTTTGATCCAAAGCACATCGCTCAGGCGCAGCGCCTGATAGAGATGCGGAAACAGCGCGTCACCGCGTGACACTTCCCATTTCAACGCATCGCCAAGACTATCACCTTCAACAGCAAGCAACAGCAACCCATCAACACCGACGAAATGTTTCGCTGCGGTTTCCGCCGCTTGTTCAGCGGTCGAGAAATGCACATATCCATCGGCCAGATCAATTGGTGCCCCAAGGGTTTCACCATTGGCCTGCAAGTCGGCCCATTCATTCGCGTGGAGTATTTTATAGATCAGCATAGGCGCGGTGTGCCTTGGATGCTGCTTGGAATCAAGCGTGTTTCGCGCCAAAGAAATTTGCGGACGTAAACATCGCGTAAACTTTGCCGTTGCCCCTTTGACTCGCGCATCAAAGCAGCGCAAAATCCGCACAATCAAAAACCTAGGGAGACTTGACGATGATGAGCCGAATTTTAACCAGCGTGGCGGCCCTTGGCCTAAGTGCCGGTGCCGTGTTGGCGGATTACAATCTGACCATCCTGCACACCAATGATTTCCACTCGCGGTTTGAACCTGTCAGCAAATATGACAGCGGTTGCAGTGAAGGCGACAATGCTGAAGGCAAGTGCTTTGGCGGTACTGCGCGTCTGGTGACTGCGATTGCTGATGCTCGGGCTCGGTCGAACAACAGCATCCTTGTTGATGGCGGCGACCAGTTTCAGGGGTCTTTGTTCTATACCTATTACAAAGGCAAAGTTGCTGCCGAAATGATGAACAAGCTTGGTTATGACGCCATGACTGTCGGCAACCACGAATTTGACGATGGCCCCGAAGTGCTGCGTGGGTTCATGGATGCGGTTGATTTCCCGATTGTCATGTCCAACGCTGACTATTCAGGCGAGGAACTGCTGGCTGGCAAACTGAAAAAATCCGTCATCATCGAACGTGGCGGCGAAAAAATCGGTCTGATTGGTTTAACACCTGAGGATACCGTCGACCTGGCCAGCCCGGGACCGAATGTCAAATTCTCTGATCCGGTTGCGGCTGTGCAAGGCGAAGTCGACGCATTGACGGCGCAGGGAGTGAACAAGATCATCGTGCTGTCGCATTCCGGCTATATCGTGGACCAGCAAGTCGCTGCGCAAACCACTGGTGTTGACGTTATCGTTGGCGGCCATTCCAATAGCTATCTTAGCAATACATCAGATCGCGCCGTTGGCCCGTACCCGACCATGGTTGGCGATACGGCAATTGTGCAGGCCTATGCCTATGGTAAATTCCTGGGCGAGCTGAACGTGACCTTTGACGATGATGGCAACGTGATTTCTGCCACGGGTGAGCCGATCTCGATGGACGGAACCGTCGCTGAAGATGGAAACACCGTTGCACGGATCACCGAACTGGCCGGTCCGCTGGATGAGATTCGCAACAAAGTTGTAGCGAGCGCAGGTGGCATGATCGAAGGTGATCGTGCTGTGTGCCGGGTACAGGAATGCGCAATTGGTAATCTGGTGGCAGACGCCATGCTGGACCGTGTTGCTGATCAGGGTGTGACGATCGCCTTTGCCAACTCGGGCGGCCTGCGCGCCAGCATTGAAGAGGGTGATGTGACAATGGGGCAGGTTCTGTCCGTGTTGCCATTCCAGAACACGCTGTCAACGTTTCAGATTGATGGTGCAGGCCTTATCGCCGCGCTGGAAAACGGTGTCAGTCAGGTTGAAGAGGTCAAAGGCCGCTTTCCACAGGTGGCCGGTATGACATTCACTTGGGACATGTCAGTTGCCCCTAACGAAGGCCGTGTGTCGGATGTGATGGTTGCGTCGGGTGACGGGTTTGTCCCGATTGATCCGAATGCGACTTATATGGTTGTGACCAACAATTTTGTCCGGAATGGCGGTGACGGCTATAAGATGTTCAAAGGCGACGACAAGATGGCCTATGACTTTGGCCCTGATCTGGCGGACGTCACTGCGGAATATCTGGCGGCGAATGTGCCATACCAGCCTTATACCGATGGTCGTATCAAGCAGAAGTAATCTGACCTAAACGGTTAAGAACTGACAGGCGCGCTGGTCAACGGCGCGCCTGTTTTCTATTTAATTGGTAGCAAACGTCGCGGCCGAGCGTGTTCTCATTCAGAAACAGTCTTGGCCGTTGGTTCAGAGTCGCGTTCTCGAAACCAAATAACAATTCCACATATGGCAACAAACGAAAGTACCGCTTCTGTCTGGTTAAGAATGTTGGCCAATTTCAATTCATCGGTAATGGCGGAGAAAAAGTCGAAAACACAAAGGATGGCGAACAGGACGGCGACCCAAGTGAGTTCTTTCTTTAACCCTATTGAAAACAGGTACAAAAGGCCGATCCACAGAACATTCGACAGTAAAGAAAAGGCCATCTCTTTTTTTGGCACGAGGGCAAATAAACACAGCCCTAAGGCAATGGCGATCAGTTGAACCCATATCATGTATTTAATTGACTGCAGTGTTAATGCCATTGTGAATCCCGCCGCCTCGTTTGCCAAACTATTGCGATTCGACCCGTTTAATGCAACACCGCCAAATGAGCGCGCTTACTTTATAAGCAAAGTAACCATTTTTTAGTGCCTTTGCGTTGTAGATAAGGTGTGGAGTTCACCTATGAGGCCGCCGACCGACAGCCAAATTTGCAAACTGCAAAAGGCAGGGTGCCATCCGATCAGAAATTTTCTACTGTGGATGTCATGTGTGGTCGACTTGCCATAACTTTACCAACTGATGCGATGGCGCAATTGTTTGCGGCCAGCCCGGCAAATGATCTGCCGGATGTGCCCAATTACAATGTCTGTCCCACCAATAAACTGCATGTCGTGCGGCAGGGCGAAACCGGTCGGCAACTGGTGCCGATGCGCTGGGGATTCCTGCCTCATTGGTACAAAGCAGAGAACAGCGGCCCGTTGTTGATCAATGCGCGCGCCGAAACCATCGCCGAGAAACCGGCCTTTCGGGCGGCCTGCCGCGAACGGCGTTGTCTGATTGCGGCAACCGGGTTTTATGAGTGGACCAAGACCCCGGATGGTGCACGACTGCCGTGGTATTTTCACCGCCGCGATGGTGCGCCAATTGCGTTTGGAGGGATCTGGCAGGACTGGGGCAAGGAAGATGCGCAATCAACCTGCGCTATCCTCACCACTGCGGCTAATGCGCATGTATCCAAGGTTCACCACCGGATGCCGCTGGTTCTGGAACCTAAGGATTGGGCGTTGTGGCTGGGCGAAGAAGGAAAGGGGGCAGCGACTTTGCTTGCCCCCGGAGATGATGAAGTGTTGGAGTACTTTAGGGTTGATCCAGCGGTCAATTCAAACCGCGCCAGTGGAGCAGAGTTGATTGAACCGATCGAAGACTGAGCCGGACTGGATCAGGTTTCCTCGACCACTTCGGCAAATTTGGTGAAAAACTTACCCGACAGTTTTTTTGCTGTACCCTGAATTAACCGACTGCCCAATTGCGCGATCTTGCCGCCGACCTGTGCTTTGGCGGTATAGCGCAAAACCGTGTCGTCTTCGTCCTGTTCCAGCGTCACATCCGCACCGCCCTTCGCGAAACCTGCGGCCCCGCCTTTGCCTTCGCCAGTCAGCGACATGCCGTCAGGCGCATTAGAGGTGTCCAGCTTAACCACCCCGGCAAAACGGGCCTTTACGGGGCCGATTTTCAGCACGACCTTGGCCTCTAATTCAGTAGGTGAATGGGCGATTAATTCCTCGCAGCCCGGAATGCACTGGCGCAGGATTTCGGGGTCGTTCAAAGCGGCAAAAACGGCGTCTTTGCTGGCTGTAATGCGGATTTCATCGTTCAGTTCCACGGGGTTATTCCTTGTTGAAAAGTCTTAGTTGGGTGATTGGGTGCGAAGATCAGTCTTGTCCACGCCAAAGGTATCGCTATTGCGCCAGAGTACAATCTCGGCGAGCACTGACAGTGCTATTTCATGCGGGTCAACGCCTTTGATATCAAGGCCGGCAGGCGATTTCAAACGGCTTGCATCAACGCCTGTATCCGCCAGTTTGGCACATAATACATCAGCCTTGCGCTTTGAGGCCACCATGGACACGCGCCGGGCCGGGCTAAGAACCGCTGCCCGTAATGCCGCCAGATCACCACTACCTTGCGAGGCAACAACGACAAAATCGCGTGACGTCAGATCGAACATGCTCAGGTCATCGCCTTTGGGCTCACAGACCCGAAATCCAGCAAGCTTTGCGTGGGCGGCAAGCGCGTGCGAAATTGGCGTGTCGCCAAATATCAGCAGCTGCGGTGCCTGAGCATAGGGCTCGATCAACAGATCAACCGTACCACCAGACGGGCAGCCGCTTTTGTAGGTTTGTACATCGTCGTTCAGCTCGACTATTTTGTCTGCGGGTTTCACACTGATCACCTGCGGAACGCCTTTTGAGATCGCCATCTGCGCCGCGGCTTTGACCGCGCGTTGCACACAGGCTCCGCCCAGATGGCCGATAATTTCGCCTGATTGTGTCACTGCTGCCTTGGCTCCGGCCTTGGCCGACGTAGCATCCGCCGTGCGTATCACTGTCGCAATGACAAAGGGCGCACCTTGCTGGCGCAAGGTTTCAACAGTGTCAAATATGTCAAATCGGGCCATCGGTTTGTCCTTTCAGAGCTTGGCGAATTCGGTCTCCAGAGCGGCAAGCGCGTCCAGAGTATTAGCAGGTAAATGGGCATCCAGATAAGGTGTTGCCGCCTGCATTGCAGCGGCAACCGGAGCATAATCCCGCCATCCTTTCAGCGGGTTAAGCCAGACAATACGCCCGGCTTTGCGTTTGATCCGGGCCAGCACATCCGCCAGCGCACCTGCATCCTGCGTACAATACCCATCTGACAGGATCAGCACCAATGTCCGTCGGTTCAGTGCTTTGGCGCCATATCCCGTGACAAAGCTGTCAAGGCTGCCGGCAATGTCCGTTCCGCCGCCAAAGCCTTCGGCCATCAGCGACAACCG
>PIVL01000020.1 GCA_003354145.1 Paracoccaceae bacterium | reverse complement strand
GGGTGGCAAAATACTCTGAGGTTGAGTTGGCAACTTTGACGGTCGTACGGGACTGTCTTGGGGTTGGTTGACGCCCGGCGCGTCCAACTTACCTGAGCGGAAGGGAACCTTCTTTCAGCGAAAGCCGGATCTTCTTTCCATCGGTGACGGCGGCAATCGCACCGACAAAACGAGGGGCCAGATCAAGGTGGGTAAGCGACCATGTACCGACTGGTGCCAGATCGCCAGATACGCGTGTGATGCGGGCAGGGTCACCCGGTGCCAGGGTAACGTTAAAGCTGTCGAGCGGCGTGGATAACCCAGAACCGGCGGCCTTGATCACGGCCTCTTTTCGCGTCCAGCAACGAAAGAACCCGCCCATCCAATCGCGGTCGGGCAAAGCGCTAAGTGCCGCGTATTCGCTGGTTGAAAAGTACTGGGCGGCGACACCGTCCTCGACCGCTCTTTCGGCTTCGATGTCTATGCCAAGCTGAACGCTCTCGGTTGTGTCCGGCGCAACCACAAGGGCGGCCCAACCATCCGAGTGGCTGAGATTGAAGGCCGGTCCGCCGGGCAAATCCGGTTTGCGCTGCGGACCATAGGAAAACGACAGGGAGTCGGCGGGCGTTCCGGTGTAGATCGCCAAAATCTCACGCATTTTACCGCGCCCGACTACAAACCGTTCGGTGTCACCGGGCCGGACAAGGCGATCTGCGCGGTCTTGTTCGTCAGCCGACAGAAGGCGTGACAGCGCGGACACACGGCCAGGCTGATCCAGCGACCAGATCCACAGGTCGATATCAAGCGTCATCTATCTTCTCCCTGTGACACCGCCGCTGTGGGTTACTATAAAAGACAGATTGTGACCGGGTCGAGGGGGCATCATGATACGGAAGAAATTTTGTCTTTGCTTGTGGTGTCGGTTTCGTGGCGCTAGCGCTGCTGTTCTTCCAACCGTTCTGGTGCGTTTGTAATCTTGCAAGCTTCATCCCGTTGCCGCACATTGGGCGGGCATATATTGATTGTTTCCCGCGCCAGCAGTGGAACGGTGTAAATAGGGCCACAGGAAACAAGACAGGACCGCAATCGTGCTATCCATTATTATACCGGCCAACAATGAAAGTGCTTGGATCAAGGATTGTTTGAATGCTGTCCTGAAATCAAATGATGTTGCCGATGCCCAGATCATAGTCGTGGCGAATGGGTGCGATGACGATACTGCAGAGCAGGCTCGAGCCTTGACGGAGCTTGCGACCGCAAAGGGATGGACGCTGGACGTTCTCGAGATTTCAACTGGTAGCAAGGTGCTGGCTCTCAATGCAGGAGATGCGACTGCCAAGGGCACGAACCTTGTGTACTTGGATGCTGATGTGCGTGTCAGTGAAGGCTTGCTTGGGGAAATCGAGTCGGTTTTGGAAAGGGACACAGCCTGTTTTTCAAGTGGGCAACTTAGGATCGCGACCGCGAAATCATGGGCGAGCCGTGCGTATGCGCGTATTTATGCCAAGGTTCCTTTTATCGCACAGGGTGTTCCCGGTGCCGGATTTTTTGCGGTGAATCGACTGGGCCGTACCAGATGGGATAGCTTTCCCAACATCATTTCGGATGACACATTTGTGCGACTTCAGTTTACACCATCCGAACGGATCGGAGTGGATGCAGAGTACACATGGCCTTTGGTGGAAGGGTTATCCAATTTGGTGCGGGTCAGACGTAGACAGAATGATGGTGTCGATGAGATTGCGTCCAAGTATCCGGAACTACTGGTTAATGACGGTAAATCTCAACTGGGAATTGCAGGTATGGTCCGGCTGCTATTGGGTGATCCGATAGGATTTGTCGTCTACGCAGGCGTTGCTCTTGCTGTAAAGTTCGCACCTGGACGTAAAACTGGTGGTTGGAAACGCGGGCGATAACTCCCAATACCTTGCAAGCAAGGGCCATTGCGGGCCTTTCAGTTTCCCCGATTTAGACATTGGGTAGACACATTTGCGGAGCATTAAGCCAAGAATACAGGGATTGTTAATCGCAATTAAAACAGGCAGATGCTGCCCTGCCTAGCAGAGCAGAGGCACGCGACGAGTAGATGGATATGTTGAACAACATTCAAGAAATTAGGGACATGATGTGGCGCCACATTGTGCTAGTTGTTAGCGTGGTATGCATCGGCGTGCTGATATCAATGGCCTATGCCATAAGCCTGCCAAAACTGTATGAGACCGCCGCGGTTATCCAGATCGAACCGCCGAATATTAGGGATCCGTTGGCATCTTCGGCCTCTATTAACGCAGCGATGTTTCAGCAACTGCAAATCATTGAGCAAAAGGTCATGGCGCGAGCCAACTTGTTGGCCATTTCTGACGAGCTTAATTTGTTCGCAAACCAGCCAGATATTTCCGAAGCTCAGAAGGTGTTTCAGTTCCGTCAGGCAGCGAGCGTTATCAGCGTGACTGACCCTAGCCTGAGTTGGCGTCCAGACATCACACCTACTGCGTTGAACATCACGGTGCGTCTTCAAGATCCAGTTTTGGCGGCAACGGTTGCCAACGCGCTTGTTGAAAACATTTTTCTACAGGAACGGCAGCGTCGTGAAGAGCGCGTGGGCGAAACGCTCGCGTTTTTTGAAAGTGAAGAAACGCGTGTCGGTGAGGCCATCGAAGCGCTGGAAGCGGAGATTGCAACATTTCGATCCGAAAACGCAGCAGCTCTACCTGCTGGGCTTGCGGGTCTTCGGGCTCAGCTATTGGGATTGCAGAATGCCGAGCTTGAAATTTACGGTCACGTTATTCAGTTAGAATCTCGATCCGGAGCGGAGGGAAGCTCCGTCACTTCAAATCGTCTGCTCAGACTTGAGCAACAGCGTGATCTGCTTAGATTGCGGATCAGCGAAATCGAAGATGCTCTGAAAGCTGCGCCCGAAGTCGAGCGTACGCTTAATGCATTAGGGAGGCAGCTTTCTAAGCTTTCGGACCAATATGATGCCATCACCCGTAACCGCGCAGAAGCAGAAATGGGGCAGATGCTGGACGCAAGTCGTCAGTCCGACAGCTTCGAAGTTTTGGAACGTGCGCCCATTCCCTTGAAAGCGATTTCGCCAAACCGGAAGCAAATTGTCTTGCTGGGTTGTGCCCTTAGTCTTGTGGCAGGGCTCGCAGCCAGTCTCGTCCTTGAGATGCGCAATCCCGTAATCCGTACAGCGGTGCAGCTTCAGCGTCTGGTCGGAGACCCTCCGATTGCAGTCATTCCAAATCTTGAAGGCGGAGTGGCAAGAAACTTCCGGAAGTTTCTGAAAGGCTTGAGTGTGCTGATTACATTGGCCATTACCAGCGTATTAGCCTTTGTGCTTTTGGCAGCGGGTTGATTATCTAGCTAGCGGTTGGCGGATGAAAGATTTTTCCTGCTTTTTATGATCTTGGCAACTGAGCGTCCCCACGCCTCCCAATTCAACGTGTTTTCGTAGTATTTTCTGGATGTGGCGCGCAAAGCTGAATATGCTTTTGGATTGGTGATGTAGGGAATGATTTTATCTGAATAGACGCTTGGTCGAGACCCGATTTCAAAAAGGTGTCCATTCACATTTTCGACAACCGGCACGCCACCTGCATTCAAACAAAGGGATGGTAGCCCATAGGCTGAAGCCTCACAAAAGGCGAACCCGAAGGATTCAATGGATGGTAAGATCAAAAAATGAGATGTTTGTAGCAAGCTCTCGAACTGCTGCAATTGCTCAGGATCCGATTTGTCCAGGTTGGGATAGACCGAAACATTGTCGTTTTGATGCTCTTGCGGAGGGGTGCAGCCCACCACGCTCAACGACGCATTGACCCCACGAGACCGCAAATTCTGCATAACTTCGAATGCGATTGGCCCGCCTTTGGCGTTCCAGTCCCGTCCCAAAACAAGCAGCTTGAGGTCATTTGAAATTGCTGGTTGGTTCTTGCCAATGTCGGGTTTCGGAATGTTAGCACCCCATGGCACCATGACAGATTGCGTATCGTTTAACCCGTACATCTTGTCAGCCAGTCCTTTTTGCCAGAGGGATGGCCAGAGATTAAGATCCAGCGCCTTTAAAATCTTCTTTTCACGCGCCAAAACAAACCGGTCAAACCATCTGGATATTTTCAGATAAGACCCAAAATACTGGCCGATCTCAGAGTTTTTGTATGTGCTTGGTGTGGCGTCGGAGCTAAAGACAGACACCACTCCGTCAGGGATTTTGACAGCCGCCAAAGATTGAAAGCTGTATTGGCAAAATAGCACGTCGTAGCGTTCGCGTCTTAGCTGCTTGTGCAGGCTGACCGCAATTACGCGTGAAAGCAATAAATGAACGCGCCACCGGGTCCGCAAAAACAAGTGCTCTGGAAGGTGGTGAAGTGCGCGGCGTACGAATTCGGCAAGTCCCCAGCTATTGTTCAGGATGTCCACATCCCCAACGTGATCCTGCAAGGCTTTGAAAATGAGGCTATTCCCGCCGGAATACGTCCATTTTTCTAGTGGGGAATGGTCGCACAGATAGGCGATTTTTAGTCTGGGTTTCGTGGAAGTCATTGTTGTCGCTCCCTGTTTTGATCGCCGGTGCCGAATGTGAAAAATTAATAATGATATTTGGTGACGTTAAAAGTGAATTTTCAGCAGGGTTGCTGTGGAAACACAACTCCTTACTGATTGATTGCGTCGATACAGTGCCCCGAGACGGGCATGCGTTGTTTCAGTAGTATCAACCAAAGTTCGAGGGCACGCGCCTGAACACCATTGGCCTTGAGGAGGCGAATCGGACAATGCCAAATACCTTTGCATATCTGATGCTTGCTATGTGGCCGTTGGTTTGTTTGGTTCTGTTTCTCAAATTACCAATGGGGCGTGCGTTTTTGTGGTCGATGTTTGGGGCCTATCTTTTGTTACCACCCCACCCGGCCAGCTTTGATTTCCCGCTATTGCCACCGTTCAACAAACTGACCCTTACAAACCTTTCGGTTTTTGTGATTGTCTGGGCACTGTCGGATAAGAAGATGAAACTGCTCCCCGAAGGTAAACTTATTCGGGTCCTTATTTTTGTCTTTGTGTTCAGTCCGATCGCCACGGTTCTAGTCAATGGTGATCCAGTGATGTTTGTGACGGGCGGTCTTCGGGGGCTCTGGCCACGGGATTCCGTCGCTCTGGTGATTACACAGGCAATTATTCTTTTGCCGTTCTTGCTGGCCAGACAGCTTTTGGCGGAAAAGGGCTCTCAACGCGATTTGCTTATTGTGCTGTGTGTTTCCGGGCTGCTTTACTCGCTTCCAATGCTGGCAGAAGTGCGTTTGAGCCCGCAGTTGAATCTGTGGATTTATGGCTATTTCCAGCATATATTTGAGCAGTCCATCCGCGCGGGTGGATATCGCCCCATCGTGTTTCTATATCACGGAATTTGGGTTGCGTTTTTTGCCATGACATCTGTGGTCGCCACTATTGCACTCTGGAGGGGCGAGAGATCAAAACATAGCCTTTTGTATTTGCTTGCGGCGTTGTACCTGATCGTAGTGTTGCTGCTTTGCAAAACCATGGCGCCCATTATTTACCTCGTGCTGCTTGTTCCGTTGGTCGCATTTTTTCCTGTACTGCTGCAAGTCCGGGTCGCTGCAGTTTTGGTCATACTGGCGTTGTCGTATCCTACTCTTAAAGGGGTACACCTGGTTCCTACGGAAGCTATGCTGCAACAGGTGGAAGCCGTCAGTTCTGAGCGGTCCATGTCGCTTCGAATTCGCTTTGAAAATGAGGAATTGTTACTTGCTCGCGCCAACGAGAAACCGCTTTTTGGATGGGGTAGCTGGGGACGTAACCAGCTTCATAATGCAATTGACGGAACGATTACGACGATTTCAGACGGGAGATGGATCATAACGATGGGTGTCTTCGGCTGGTTCGGTTTCTTTGCAGAGTTCGGTTTGCTGTCTCTACCTATTTTTCTCATTTGGTACCAATTCCTGAACAGCTCAAGAGGCGAAAAAAAGCCACGAAACAAAACACAGAGAATAACAATCCCATTACGACGCGTTACTACTCGGATCGTGCCAGTCAAACAGCTTTCTCCGTACGTCGGTGTCTTGTCTTTGCTGCTTGCGGTCAATCTGGTTGACTTGTTGCCAAACGCCACACTGACTTCATTGACCTGGCTGGTTGCCGGCGCACTTCTGGGGCACTCTGAATTAATGGCGAAAGAGCGCAGCAAAACGACCAGTGCCGAAAAGGACGAGATAAGGCGCATGATACCGGACGCTTCAAATATCGCTGCGCAGGTTCGCTAGAAATGACCGTGGAAAAGCGTCTGAAAGTACTGTTGATCGCAGAGGCTGCAAATCCAGAATGGGTAAGCGTGCCATTGATAGGATGGTCCTTTGCCAAGCTGTTAAGAGAGGTCGCCGACGTGCATGTCGTGACTCAAATTCGCAACAAAAATGCAATTGAGCGGGCCGGTTGGATCGAAGGTCAGGATTTTACCGCGATTGATTCAGAAGCGCTGGCGCGGCCCGTCTGGAAGATTGGAAGCCTGTTGCGCGCGGGGGAAGGCAAAGGATGGACTGCCTTGCAAGCAGTCAGCGCTGCGTCCTACCCCTATTTTGAACATCTCGTCTGGAAGCGGTTTGGAGCTCAAATTCAAGCAGGAGAGTTTGACATTGTACATCGTGTGACTCCGCTGAGTCCGACAACCTCAAGCAGGATTGCTACAAAATGCAAAAATGCAGGTGTACCATTTGTGTTGGGCCCTCTGAATGGAGGTGTGCCGTGGCCACCTGGATTTGATGCCGAACGTCGGCAAGAACGTGAATGGTTGTCCTATGTGCGCGGTGCCTACAAGCTGCTGCCAGGCCGCAGAAAGACACTGAAGGCAGCAAGTGCCATCCTGGTCGGGTCCCGTCACACGCAAAGTGAAATACCAGACGCAGCGCAGCCGAAGACCTTTTACATCCCCGAAAATGGAATTGACCCAAGCCGGTTCACGCATACGGCCGAGGATTTCTCGGGCCCACTTAAAGCCTGCTTTGTCGGTCGGTTGGTGCCGTACAAAGGTCTTGATATGCTTATATCAGCGGCCCAAGGATTGCTGAACAACAACGAGATGACACTTGACGTGGTCGGCGATGGACCCGCGCGCGCAGCACTGGAAGCGCAGGCGCAAAGACTTGGTGTGGCTGACAAGATTACATTTCACGGTTGGGTTGAGCATAAAGAAATCTGTCGGATTTTAGCAGCCTGCAATTTGCTTAGCTTTCCCTCTATTCGCGAATTTGGTGGGGGCGTCGTTCTTGAGGCGATGGCCGTAGGATTGCCAGCCTTGGTTGTTGACTATGCCGGGCCAGGGGAATTGGTGAACGACCGTGTTGGATTCAAAGTACCACTTGGAACCCGTGACCAGATTATCACCTCACTTGCCGAAAAGTTGAAAGAGCTGGCGGGCGATCCTGCCGCTCTTCAACCTCTCGGAGAAAACGCCAAGGCCTACGTACAGTCTCATTTTGTCTGGTCGCAGAAGGCGGCTCAGGTCCTTGAAATCTACCAGTGGGTTCTCGCGAAAGGAGCTCAGCCCAAACCGCAACCATTCGACTTACTTTAAGCGGGCGATCTGAACAGAAAGCCTGTTTAACCTGCTCAATCCGAGAGTGTGACAAAACATAAATTGCTGATCAAAAGTAACACAATAACTTCTACCGCGCCCAAGGAAGTGCGAAGCATGCAACAAGCAGCAAGGCCCGCAGTGGTACGGCATCGCGCTGAGATTGATGGGCTGCGCAGTGTCGCGGTGTTATCCGTCGTGCTGTATCACTTTGGGTTCACCGCACTTCGTGGTGGCTTTGTTGGTGTGGACATTTTCTTTGTTATTTCGGGATTCTTGATTGGCGGCATTTTGTGGCGCGAACATACGTCCAGCGGAACTCTGGCTTTGGGCCGTTTTTACATGCGGCGTATCCGACGGTTGGCGCCGGCCTATTTTGCGATGGCCTTTGCGTCGCTGATCGCCGGATGGATAGTGCTGCTACCGTTCGAGTTTCGCGAGTTCGGAAAATCACTGATCGCGGCTACCGTCTATTTGTCCAACGTGTTGTTTTATCGTCAGTCCGGATATTTTGACGGGCCGAGTGATGAAAAAATGTTGTTGCACACATGGTCACTGTCAGTCGAAGAACAATTCTACATCTTTTTACCACTTACCATTCTGGTGCTTGGTCGGTCTCGAAACACTTTGATCGCGGGCCTTAGTCTTTTGGCTTTGGCCTCGCTGGTTTCCAGCATTGTCATGACTGAGAGATCGCATACCGCTGCGTTTTTCTTATTTCCCTTTCGCGCGTGGGAGTTGTTGGCCGGAGTGTTCTTGGCGATCGCAGGTGTCCAATGGAAACTAAAGTGGGCCTATGGTACCTGGGTGTCGTGGCTGGGAATGGCGCTGATATTTGCGTCCGTTCTTTTTATTCCTGGCGGAACAAGTTTTCCGGGGTGGAATGTGATCGCGCCGGTGGCTGGCACGATTTTGATCCTTGTGAATGGGCAGGATAAGAATTGGGTAAACAGAATCCTTTCTGCGAAGGTTCCGGTATTTTTTGGATTGATTTCTTATTCTCTTTACCTGTGGCACTGGCCAATTCTGACGCTGCTGAATTATGTCCATGAGGGTCCGTTAGGGTTAGTTGAAACTCTTTTCTGGTTGTTGATCGTGTTTGGGGTTTCCGTAGCGTCGTGGCGATTTGTAGAAAGACCCGTTCGCGTTTCATCTGCACTGTCACCACGGACAGTGCTTGGAGGGACTTTGGCCGCCTCGATGGTTTTACTGTTCTCTGGGGCGTTGGTTTTCAAAGGCGACGGGTTTGAGAGTCGGTTCTCCAAGGAAACACAGATACATATTCAGGCCAGTGCAGATTTTTTGCAGGATTGGAGCCGCTGCAAATTAGCAGAAGAGGGACCACTTGCTGGGCTGGAGGTTTGTCCTATCGGTCCAGCAGGCCAGACTCCTGAAGTACTTATCTGGGGAGACAGCCATGTGAGGGCCTTTCGCGAGGGCCTTGCAAAAACGGCAAACCTAAACGGTCGGGCTGGCCTTATCATTTGGCGGGCGGGCTGCCCGCCGGTTTTCAATATTGAAAAACACGAAAACACGGCGACCGTGATCCAAGATCAGTCTTGCCGGATTAGTAACGATCAAATCATGAGTGCCATTGCTCAGATGCCGTATTTGCGTGACTTGCTGCTTGTTGGCCGCTGGTCCTACTATGCAAGTGGCACAGGAACAGGGGTGGATGCAGGTAACAAAATTTCCCTGACGGATGTCGGACAACCGGGAACTCTTGATTCAGATACGCACCGGGACCTACTGACTCGGAAATTCGGTGAGACTGTGCAAATTGCAAGCGCGCACTTTGACCGGGTGTTTGTGTTGTCGCAGCCTCCTGAGCTGGCATTGTATGACTCGCGTCAAGTTGCAAAGTCACTGGCCCACCGGCAGTTGCAACCGGAGCAGGTTGATAGCGTGGCACGGATTTCACGCAAATCAGCCGAGGCGCGGGCAAAGGTATATTTACCGTTGTTTGATGCCGTTGACGACATTGCGAACATTGAGATTCTAGATACCTGGCCGTACTTCTGTTCGACCGAATTCTGCATGGCCATCGCGGACGGTGTTGGTCAATATTTTGATAACAACCACGTGACGAATTCAGCGGCCCGCCGCTTGGTACCCTTGTTTGATCGCGTCTTCCAGACGCCTGTAGCGGGGCTTCAAAATGACGGCTGATCCGCAAGATACTCTCTGGGACGTCATCGTTATTGGCACCGGCATTGGCGGTGGCACTTTGGGGCGTCACCTGACGGAGAAAGGGATTTCGGTTTTGTTCCTCGAACGTGGCCCAACGGGGCGGCGTGCGGAAGAGCATGGGCTTGATCCGGACATGGATAATCCTGTCGCGCGAACAGTGCGAGGGTATTGGCCTTCAAAAATCCAGGCGAATGTGGATGGAATTGAGACCCGTTTCTTTGGTCCTCTTGGTGCAGGAGTCGGCGGGTCTTCGGTGTTTTATGCTGCCACGCTTGAAAGGCCGGAACCGCATGATCTGGACGACACAGCCGAACGTCCCCATCCCACGGGCGGTTGGCCGGTGGGATTTGACGAGATGCGCCCCTACTTTGACGATACAGAAGCAATGTATCACATTTGCGGACATCCCGACCCCTTGGGAACTGAACCCCAGGCTGCATTGCTCGCTCCCCCGCCAATGTCGCCATCTGACCAGTCGCTTTTACGTGACCTGGAAGGACAGGGCCTGCACCCCTATCATGCGCATTCGGCCATCAAATATGTGGATGGATGCAAAAAATGCCTTGGTTTCAAATGCCCCAAATCTTGCAAGATGGATGGCCGGTCTGCAGGAGTAGAGCCCGCATTGGCAACGGGTCATGCAACCCTTTTGGACATGTGTGTTGTGACGCGTTTGCGCGCCTCTGATACTGGCAGGATTGGTCAAGTCGAAGCGCTGCAACGAGGTGTGGCCAAGACCTTTCGTGCAAAACGCTATGTTTTGGCTGCAGGTGCGTTGTCTTCACCAAGAATTTTCCAGGCATCGAATTTACCCGATCAAAGCGATCAGGTCGGGCGAAATTTGATGTTTCATATGAACGAAATGTTTGCGATTTGGCCCCGTGAGCGTATCAAAAATGCTGGCCCGAGCAAGGATATCGCTTTTCGAGACCTCTATTTTGTGGACGGTGAGAGGCAGGGGATGATCCAGGCACTTGGAGTCGAGGCAAAGTACGGCGAGATTGTCCATTTCCTAAACATGGCATTTGATCGATCATTTCTGCGAAAGATCAAACCTCTGCGGCACTTAACGCGTGTCTTGGCGGCGATGGCAATCCGGTTTTTTGGGGATGCAAAGATTTTTGTAGGCATCCTTGAGGACCTGCCATATCCAGAAAACCGTGTAGAATTCGACCCTGAAAAACCTGATGAAATCCGCGTGTCATATGGGTTTGCGCCTGAATTGAGAGAGCGAAGAAAACGGTTTCGAACGCGTATAAAACGCGCGTTCAAGGGCCTGAGGTTTCGATTTTTGTCGCAACAACTGGAACCCAATTTTGGGCATCCTTGTGGGACGATGCGATTTGGTGATCACCCCGATACCAGCGTTTTGAATGCATACTGCCGCGCGCACAGTGTTGATAATCTTTATGTAGTTGATGCCAGCTTTATGCCGACATCCTGTGGTGTGAACCCCAGTTTGACAATCGCCGCAAACGCACTGCGGGTGGCGGATCATATTGCCGACACCCTGCATGGAAACAAAGGAAATCCAGATGGCTGATTGCGAAAACCACATACAGGCGGGCGTTGCGGTCGTGACCGGTGCAGGCTCTGGGCTGGGCAGGGCTTTGGCGATCGAGTTGACCAAAAGGGGAATGAAAACCGTTGGTTTTGGGCGGCGCGTGGATGCTCTGGAAGAGACTAGGGCACTAGCCAAAGGCGGCCAGTTTTTTCCGATGCAAGTCGATGTCGCAGACGGGGCGCGCGTCCGCGAAGCGTTCAAGACCATAGTGGCGACGCACGGACCTGTGACCTTGCTGATCAACAACGCAGGGGTATATCCGCATCGGGACATTTTTGACGAAACGGTCGAAAGCTTTATGGAAACGTTGTCCATAAATCTTGGGGGTACGTTCGCCTGTAGTCGGGAAGCTTTGGAAAGCATGAGTGACACCGGTATCGGGCGGATTATCAATGTTTCGAGTTTTGCCGATATTGCCCCGCTGCCCGCGAGTTCTGCCTACGCCGTTTCAAAAGGTGCGGGGCAGATATTTACGCGTGCCATGACGGCGGATTTAGCAGATCGATTTCCCAATATTGTGGTGTCCACATGGATGCCCGGCATGCTGGCTACTGACATGGGCATCAGCGACGGGTTGCCACCAGAAGTAGCCGCGAACTGGGGTGTGAGTCTTGCTTTGATGCATGATCCTTCGCTCAACGGTGCGGTCTTTGAAATGGACACCGAAGTGCCGCCCGCAAGAGGCTTGAAGCAAAGGCTCAAGGATCTGTTGCGTTTGCGCAAGGCACCGCAAAAACGTCGGCTGTAAAGCCGGATTTGGTCAGTTCAGTGAGGCCATGTCTATTATCGCACCCGCATTCAGCCAGATAGCGAGTGACCCCAAAACCAGCCCAAGGAAGGTAAAAATCAAATCGTGAAGCGGGTCCCAGGCTCCGTGTCTGCGCGCAAGCCAGACAACAACTGGATAGGCGGCCAGCGTGGCGATACCTTGTCCAAGCAAAGCGCCGCTTAGTCCGGCGGCCTGAACGCCGATAAGAAGCCCCAGTATTATGAACGCTGCGCGACAACCGGCGAGCACGAAAAACCGCTTTGAATCCCCGGCAGCCAGAGCCGCTTGATCGTATGTGAGCAAAATCACCTGCGGAACCTGAAGACACGCAACCAGCACAACAACACCAGCGGCTAGCGAATATCGAGGGTCATAGAGAAATTGGATCAGCGCCTGGCCAGAAAATGCAAAGGCAAATACCAAAACAAAGATACCGCTAGAAAGCAGCATTCTGAGCTTTTGAAATTTTTTGAAATTCTCCAGAGAATTCGCCGGAGGGCGCTCACGGTAGAGAGGGATCATGATCCGACGCGTGACCATACTGCCCAACAACAGAGGGAAGCTGGCTATGAAGAAGCCAATATTATAAACCCCCAACGAACTCAGAGAAAGGAATTTTCCAAGAATAATCTTGTCGCTTTGGGTAACCAAAAAACCCGCAACAGTGCTGAGGAAAATCCATTTTCCAAAACTGACTAACTCATTAGCTGCGGACCTTTCCCACCGGAACTTATTGTGTTCTCCAGGCATGTACAGATGGTACAAAAGAAGTTCTGCCAAGCCGCTGATTATGCCGCTGATCACCAGTGCCCAAACTGATTGAGTGGCCCATGCCAACACCACGGCCGCGACGATGCCGACAAACTGTGTGCCCATATCGATGACTGTTATTCGCCCCAGAAGAAGATGTCGGTTTGCAGTTTCTACGCGGGTAGGCAGAAACCCCTTGATCGCCAACGTCAGGCCAGCAACGGGCAGAAGGTATATCAACTGGGGGACTTCATAAAACGTCGCCATAGGCCAGGTCAGAACGCAGGTGGCTGCCCACAATGCAAACCCGCGGATGACCTGAATTGTCCACGCAGTATTCAGGAACTCGGGGTCATCACCACGCTTGTTTTGCATGATCGACGTGCTGACACCAAGATCGGAAAACATGCCCAACCCCATAAGCAGCACAGAAACCAACACCATTGTTCCAAAGGCGTCAGGAAACAAAATTCGTGTGAGAATGAGGTTTGAGGCCAGGCGAAGTACCTGGGACATGCCATACCCAAGCACCGTGAAGCCTGAGCTGCGAAGCGCCCGCGCCCGCAAACCGCCGCCGCCAAAAAGTCGAGCAACGTGTCCTTGTACTTTTTCTTTCATTTAGCTGTCCCAACGCTTGTAGCGCGGCTGGGGTCACGTTCAAAAGTTGTAAAAGGCACTGTAATGTATGATCTCAACAAAAGGGATTCTCCCAAGACTTTGAGCATTCCCACCCTACCGAAGACCAGAATGCAAGGTAAGCGGCCAACATTACGGTGGTTTTGACGGAACAACGTGCTTTGGTTGTTGCGGTTTACCTTTAAAAAGAAATTGTGCTGGGCAATAGGTTACCGCTATGCTGCTCGGACATTCTCAGGGGTAGTTGCTCCTGCAATTCCTTACAGATAGATCGAGATATTGTTGGCGCCGGAACCCCTGAAAATTGGTTATCTGATACCGCAATTCCCGGGGCAAACGCATATCTTCTTTTGGCGTGAACTTCAGGCACTGGAGGCACGAGATGTAGATGTCACGGTCTTCAGTACGCGACATCCAGCACCGGGTCTTGTTTCGCACGCCTGGTCGGAAGAAGCGATTGCGCGTACTACATATCTGGGTGCGATCAAGCCGGTGGCCGCGCTAAGTATCCTTGCACTGATGCCAAAGAGGGAAATGCTTGCGGCTTTAAAGCAGGGCGGGGTGGCATTTGCCAAAGATCTGCTCATTTGTGCAGCGGCCGCAAAACACTTGCTTGAAGAATGCCGCGAAAAAGGTATTTCGCACGTACATGTTCATTCCTGTGGCCGCGCGGCCTTGATTGCAGCACTTGCCCAACGAATGGGGGGCGTGCCTTACAGTCTCACTTTGCACGGCCCGCTTTCAGACTATGGATGTGGTCAGAATTTCAAATGGCGTAATGCCGCCTTTGCCACTGTCATCACAAAGAAGCTCGTCAACGAGCTTCCTGCACAACTCGGGTTAGACGTGCCCGCACGTCTGATAATACAGCCGATGGGCGTCGACACAGAGGACTTTCGCCGCGACGCACCCTATCAACCCTATTCGGGCTCAGGACCTTTGCGCATTTTCTGCTGCGCGCGCCTGAACATAGTCAAAGGCCATCAGGATTTGATGAAGTCTGTGCGGTTGCTGGTAGATCAGGGAATGGATGTCCAGCTTGAGATCGCCGGAGAAGATGACGATGGCGGTTCCGGGTATCGGGCGGTGCTCGAAGACCTTCTGATTTCACTTGGATTAACTCAAAATGTGAGCCTCTTAGGCGCCATAAGCGCGCTAGAGGTCAAAAAGAAGCTGAACAGAGCGGATATTTTTGTCTTGGCTAGTTGGCATGAACCCCTTGGGGTTGCCTATATGGAAGCGATGAGTGTTGGCGTACCAACCATTGGAACAAATTCAGGGGGCGTTACTGAATTGATAGACGACGGGATAAACGGTCTAATGGTACCGCCCAAAGACCCAAAAGCCTTGGCCAATGCCATACAAACACTGGCGTATGACGCAAACCTAGCCACAAGACTAAGCACGGCTGGCAGGGCTCATATTGAGAAAAATTTCCGTTCAGAACTTGGAGCCGAAACACTTCTGAGGGAAATTCGAGCCGCAGAAGACTGCGCTTAAAAAAAGCTCTCGACGGCAAACACGATATCGGGTGTGTCCGCAAAAGAGAACGTTTCCACATCTATAAGTATCATTGTGCTTGTTGTGCTTGAGGCTACCAATCGCGCTCCGTCGCGCACATATTCATAGGCCTCAAACCCACCTGGTAAAATGGCATGGTCGTTCCCGGCACCTCCATGAAGACGATCCGCCGGGCCTAACCCTGTCAGAATATCGTCTCCGGCCCCCGCCAGAATGTTGTCGCGTTTGATTGTTCCGCTTAGATTATCATTTCCGTCCGTACCAACGACTGTGCCGCCATGCAGAAAGGCGCCGTCAGCTCTGGTTTGCCACCACGCGGGTTCGTTTGTGTTGTATTCCATCAACGTGTCATAGCGAAGTGTACTGTCATCCAGATGTCGAAGCGTGCCCCAACTTCCAAACTGAGAGGCCGGAGCCACGTCCACAAACGCGTTGAACAAAGTGCCACCACCGTTTTTCCAATCGGCCAGTAGCGACCTATATAAATCAGACATTTCTGGTGTGTAATTCAGGTATTTGAAGAATTCTGCCAGATCGTCGTTGCCGCTCCATTCCGCGATGCCAACAATATGCGTGCCACCTTCGTACATGATCAGCTCAAGGCCATTGGCTTTGGCTACCTTGGATTGATAGGGCAGCATCTCGGTCACGTAATGCTTGAGGGATCCTTTTTTCACAAAGTCGATAGCCTTGGGAACTGCTGCGTCGAATTTATGTGCCTGAATGTAGTCATCTAGAAGAATTCGTTTGAGGCCCAGCTCCTTGCCGTCTCTTTCGGCTTTGTCGCGGCTTTCGGCGAGCCACTCCAGAACCTTGGGCGGGCCTTCTTCGACTCCAAGCTCCAGTCCGAAATACCCGGTGACAGCATAGGCATCAAACGCCTCGACCGGAGGCGGTACATCTGGTGTTTGGGCGCGCATGAGCGGTGCTTGAAATAGTCCTTCTTCAAGCCCCGGCCAATCGCTGTGAGTGGCGATTACGCGTACCAGGCGGTCGTCTGCTTCGGCTCCATAAACTTCTTGCCAGATGCGTGCCATCTCGGCAGCGCGCGTACCGGCATATTGTATCCAACTGTCGGGGGCGGCATCCTTGCCCCACAGTTTTTCGGCCATTTGACCTGACCAAATTGCCTGAGTGAATCCAAAGTTCCAAAGTTCGTTGGAATACTCGACATAGGCTTTCAAATCGGGGTCAAGATTGTCACGCACGTAAGTCGCGAAAGTGCGCATATATGTGTCATCCGCCTTGTGAGGCATGTTGAACCAGGCATCGGTTCCGATGATATTTGCAAGCTCAACCATAACCTCGACCGGGACACCGCGGCGCACATATGTGTAGTCGGTGACAAGAGGCCGATCCTTTAGGCTTTCGATTTCTGACCCATTTGTGAACATCCAATCCATAAAACGCACAAGTCGGAGATCGTCTATTTTGGCTAACCATCTGGGGTTAAAAGCAAACCCCGCCTCGTCCAAAACAATGTGGTCTTCGTGAACAATTTTGAAATTGCGCAGATAGTCGCCTACCTGATTTGGGTCCGTTTGAGTGATGGCAATGCCAACCGTGCCGTCACCGGGAGTGTAAGAAAACCACCATTCACCCGGAGACTTTTTGTACACCCGAGCGCGACCAGAAAGGCTGAAACTGCCTTCGCCGCTGTAGGTCAATCGATAATTTCCAGCCAGTGACTGTGCCTCAATGGGCTGATCGGTGAGAACAAAGGCTTCAACGCTGTCCGTCTCAGGTGGCATGGACACAAGCCAGCCTTCCGGATCAAGATAGGCCTGATCCTCAAGTTCCTGAGCCGTCATTCCGCCCCATTGACCATTGAGGTGCCCGGTCCAGGGCCGAGCAGTCTTCATGAGGTCAACAAACGGATGTTGGGTAGACCAATCCGCCAATCCATTCAGCCCCATGGCCAGGGAAGGATTGGCTAGCCCCAAAGCGTTTATCTCCAACGGTCCTGGAGCCACTACCGTCTTCGCGTTCGTTGCTGGCACCCAAGCCGCTTCGTGCGAAATTCGCATGTCTTTTGCGATGGTGTCCAACACCACGTCAAAATTCGCGGCGACAAGCGGGTGTATCGAGTTGGGGATGGCCTCCGGTTTCATAGGTAGTTCGTCAAAGACACCCGCATAGGTGATGGCAGCGGCCAGAAAATACAGAGTTGCCGTGCCATGAGGAGCAGTGTCGGAATAAAGCTCTTCGACCGGAATGCCACTTAGCGCCGTTTCCGTGAACAGCGTGGCAAGAATACTGGCAACTGGTATCAGTTCGACCTGCATTTCTGGCCGTCTTGTTTGGACCTCTTCGCGATAGGCTATGTACCAATCGTGATACTCTCCAAGATTGTATGCGTGGTACTTGGCCAATTGTCGGTTACTGGGAGGCATCTCTGGTGAAAAAAGGGCCAATTCTGCCCAGCCTTCATAGATATAGTACTTTGGATCTGGGCCTTGGTCAGAGACCCAATCAAATACGGCCAGGGTCGCAGAAACTGGTGATAGCTTGTCCGGATTGTCCCCGTCATATTGTGCCGTTGGGCTTTGGTACTGAACAAAATTTGCCGGGTTAATGACAACTGCATTGTACCCGCCGCCGCCAAACCCCGCACCTCCGCGCGGCCAAGCGCTTGAGACATTTGAAAAGCTCCAACCCGGCTTTGGCGGCATTTGTGACGGAAATTGCTGTAAAAATCCCCATTGGCCATCAGCTGTGTATGAGTGTCCGGCGGCAGCGGCGAACTCGGCCATCCAGTATGGAACGGCCGTTTCTTCGGTGTCTGACAGATGATTAATCAGGCTGTTTCCAAAAAAATAATTCTTTACAGAGGTTTGCGCGATAGATCCCGTAACGCTCCAGCAGGTAATGGCGGCGATGGGGAAGAAAAGACGCAAGAGTTTGTAAATCATGTGATGCCTCTTTTGCTGCAACATTTAACGCGAGAAGTGATGTAGCTCACTAAATACTGAATATCTGGGTCTGCTGTCGGACTGATGTTGTCCTAAATCTAGAGTCTGTCACACGACATGTCACCCATTGTTGGCATTTTGCCCATTTTTTGAGAATTATTGAAAAAGAACTTGGCCGCCTTAAAGAAACCATGAAATACTCACGCTATAACACCATTGGTTACCTAAGTTGGGGCAAAGCCGGATCGACGCATTAACGTCGGCGGGCTGTTGGATTACCTGGTAGAGCGATTTTTGGAATGAAGAATAGCGGGCGAAATAGGACGGAAACTGACATAGCAATTGTTGGCATGGCTGCGCATTTTCCGGGTGCCGATGGGATTGAGGCCTATTGGGACAATCTTTGCAATGGTGTTGAATCCATTCAACGTCTGGATGCAGCCGCGCTTGAAGAGGCAGGCGAAACCGCCACCAGGATGCGCCACAAGAACTATGTGCCAAGTGCATCGATCCTCGAAGGTTTCAAAGATTTTGATGCGGACTTTTTTGGCCTCAGTCCAAAAGAAGCGGCAATTATGGATCCGCAACACAGACAGTTTTTGGAAGTCAGTTGGGAAGCGCTGGAAAATTCCGCACATCCACCAGAAAATTTTGATGGCCCAATCGGGGTTTTTGCCGGTTGCGGGATGGGTAGTTATTTTTACTTCAACATCTGTTCAAATCCCGACCTTGTAAACGATACTGGAATGTTCCTGTTGCGTCACACCGGCAACGACAAGGATTTTTTGAGCACCCGATTATCTCACATCCTTGACCTCAAGGGGCCAAGCATCAGTGTGCAAACCGCCTGCTCCACCTCGCTTGTGGCAGTTCACTACGCTGCGCAATCTTTGCTGAATGGCGAATGTGATATGGCGCTGGCGGGTGGGGTGACAATCGAGTTGCCGCATGGGCTTGGATATATTTTTGAAGACGGCGAAATTCTTTCGCCTGACGGACATTGTCATGCCTTTGACCATCGCGCGCAAGGAACTGTTTTTGGCAGTGGTGCCGGGGTCGTAGTGCTGCGCAGATTGGCTGACGCAATAGCAGATGGCGACCACATCTGGGGTGTTATCAAAGGGTCAGCGGTCAACAACGACGGATCCGCCAAAGCGGGTTACCTTGCACCAAGTGTGGACGGGCAGGCCGCTGCGGTGGCTGACGCTCTGGCGATATCTGAAGTGAGTGCCGACACTATCGACTATGTCGAATGCCATGGCACGGGAACATATCTAGGCGACCCTATTGAGATCGAAGCGCTAAGCGAGGCTTTCCGCGAAACCACCCATGAAACAGGGTTTTGCCGAATTGGATCGGTAAAGACAAATATTGGACATCTGGACACGGCCGCCGGATCTGCCAGCCTGATTAAGACAGCGTTGTCCATGTATCATGGGCAAATACCTGCCACTCTGGGATTTGAAACTCCAAATCCAACAATAGACTTTGAGAGCAGTCCGTTCGCCGTCAACAGCGAGCTTAGTGATTGGCCCAACAATGGGGGTCCCCGCAGGGCTGGTGTCAACTCTTTGGGGGTGGGCGGAACCAACGCACATGTTGTTCTGGAGCAAGCGCCCGAGCAAAGAGCGACCGAGCCGTCTGACTGGCCATTTCACGTTCTCACCGTTTCGGGGCGATCTCAAAAAGCTCTTGATGCAAATACTGCTGCATTGATCAGTCACCTGCGCGCGCACCCGGAACAACCTCTGGCCGATGTCGCATTTACGCTCAAGGAAGGCCGACGGGCGTTTGAACGCCGCCGTATCGTTGTCGCGGAAACGCACGAAGAAGCCGCTCACCTTCTTGAACAAAATAACCTTCGCCGTGTGTTCACACACAAGGCGAACATCGACTTGCCGGATACTGTATTCATGTTCCCCGGTGGTGGCACCCAGTACACTGCAATGGCGCAGGATCTTTATGAGACCGAGCCAGTGTTCCAGGACTGGATGGATCGCGGGTTCGCCGGGTTGGCTGACAAAATCGATTACGATCTGAAGGCTCTTTGGTTGCTTGATGGTATCTCTAAAGAGGACGCTGATGCCAAATTACATAAGCCGTCAGTCCAACTGCCACTGATCATGATGGTAGAATTCGCCCTGGCACGTCTGTGGATGAGTTGGGGTGTCATTCCGGCGGCGCTTGTCGGCCATTCCATGGGGGAAAACACAGCAGCCTGTCTTGCAGGGGTAATGTCTTTTGAAGACTGCCTTGGGTTGGTTCTTTTGCGCGGGCAATTGTTTGATAGGGTACCAGAAGGCGGTATGCTGAGCGTGCCCCTGCCGTTGGGTGAGGTTGAACCCTTGCTTGGCGACACGTTGGAGATCGCAGGGATTAACGCGCCAGAACTTACAGTTGTGACCGGCCCAAAAGACGCATTGGAAGCGCTCGCTGCCTCCCTTTCTGCAAGAGATATTGGTAGCCAGCGCATCGCCATCAACATCGCTGCCCATTCGTCGATGCTTGATCCAATCTTGAACGAGTTTCGCAGCTATCTTCAGAGTATTGAATTGCGCGCGCCGCGTATTCCGATCATTTCCAATCGATCCGGGGCGGTTCTGCAGAATAGCGAAGCAACTAGCCCAGACTACTGGGTGAGCCATTTGCGCCATACGGTTCGGTTTGCCGACTGCATCACCACTTTGGCACAAAAGCAAAACAGGGTGTACCTTGAAGTTGGGCCAGGAAAAGCCTTGGCAGCCCTGACTCGTATGCACGGATCAGTTATTGCGGACAAGGTGCTAAGCAGCCTGCGCCATCCTGAAGAAGACATTGGAGACGACCGGTATTTTGTCGAAGTTGTTGGCCGCCTGTGGGCGTGCGGCGCTCAAGTAGACTGGGACCATATCTGGGGTGACGGCCCGCGTCAGCGTGTCGTTTTACCCACCTACGCGTTTCAGAGAAAACCGTACTTCATTGAACCGGGAAAACCGGCGACGGATCAAAACCAAATTGAATTGCTGAAGTCGCCTGACCTTTCCGACTGGACATACGCACCAGTGTGGCGGCCTCAACTGGCGGATTGTGTGATTGACGTGGAAAACGACCTTGCGAGTACTCCGAGTCAAAGCTGGCTGGTATTCAAGGATGACACTGGACTAGGCGAAGCGTTGGTTTCTGCATTGCGCGCTATCGGACATCGGGTAGTCGAAGTGACCGCAGGCGATGCGTTTGGACAAACTGGCCCCGATAGTTATGTGCTTCCCCCAGAAAGGGGAAGCGAGGGCTATGACGCCTTGGTTGCAGACCTGATGGCGCGCGGCTTGGCCCCTGATCGTGTTGTTCACATGTGGCTGGTGACCGACAAAGAAACCTTCCGCCCCGGAAGCAGCTTTTTCCATCGCACACAGGAACAAGGTTTTTATGCATTGTTTTTCTTCGCGCGGGCTATCAACGATGAGAAATTGCCGCGCCCAGTACATATCACTACTCTGACTACGGATGCTGCAATGGTGCGCCAGGAAGGCCTACGCCATCCTGGAAAAAACACAGTGCTTGGCGCGACGAGGGTTATTCCAAAAGAGCTGCCGGGTGTGACGTGTTCGACCCTGGATATTGAGCTTGGCAAATCCAAATCGGGTAATAAAAAATTGATCAACCGCCTTTTGGAAGACCTGTTTGCAGCTCCCTCAAATGGTGTCGCCGCCTATCGCGGCGAAAAGCGGTTCGCGCTGGAGTACTGCCACACCGAAATAGAAAACAATCCTGAAATTCCTGTTTGGAAACAGGAGGGTACCTATTTGATCACTGGTGGCTTCGGGGGTATTGGCCTGTCTCTCGCCGAGCGTATGATCCGTGAAGCAGATGTGAATGTTGTCTTGGTGGCCAGAGACGGCCTACCGGCGCAAGAAGAGCGAGACGCCTACTTGCGAGGGCATGGTCCCAATGACAAAATCTCGCGCCGCATTCGTGCGGTTCAGCGTCTCGAAGCCCTGGGCGGGCAGATTCTGTGTTGCGGGGCAGATGTGTGCAATGTTGACGAAATGAAAAGCGTGATCAGGCAGGCCACAGAAAAGTTTGGAACAATCAACGGAGTGATCCACGCAGCGGGTGTTATCGACGATGCGCCTCTGCTTGCAAAATCGCCCAGCGATATTGATGACGTGCTGGCCCCAAAACTGCATGGCACTCAAGTGCTGGAAACCTTGTTCCCGGACGGGTCGCTTGATTGGTTGGTGCTATTTTCGTCGTCCAGCACGGTGACAGCTCCGGTCGGTCAAATCGACTATGTTGCGGCCAACAGCTATCTGGATGCCTACGCAAAATCTCGTGTTGGGGGCAAAACCCAGGTCCTTTCGCTGAATTGGGGGCTTTGGGCCGAAGTGGGTATGGCGGCAGAAGCCACTGCGGCACGGTTAGGCGAACCCGAGATGGCGGAAGCCGTACCGATGGATATGCCCCTTTTGGATTCAGCCAGCTTTGACGTCGCTGGCAACCGGATTTTTACCACTCAGTTGAACACCAGCGCTTTCTGGGTATTGGATCAGCACCGCACAGCGGACGGCCAAGCCATCATGCCCGGCACGGGGTACATCGAACTTGCGGCTGAAGCATTGAAGGCACATGGACAAGACGGGCCGTTTGAATTGCTTGATCTGATGTTCCTCAGGCCTTTGCATGTTGCAGACGGTGAAGACCGGATAATGCGCGTGCGGTTGTGCCGCACCGACGAAGGTTATCGCTTTGAAGTGCTTAGCGAATGCGTTTTAAACGGCAAAAAAGGATTTCAGTTGCACGCTGAGGCTCGGGTGAGTTTGGGGAAATCCCCGGTCATTGCGCCCATGAATTTGGCCGACCTCAAAAGTCGCTGTACCGATATAATGGAAGCAGAACAGGGCGGTGTTCTTGTTTCCCGACAAGAGAGTCACTTGCGATTTGGTCCAAGGTGGCAAGTTCTCAGGAAGCAAGGCCTTGGTCAGTCCGAAGGATTCGCCGAACTTGCTCTTGCAGAACCTTTTGAGCGTGACATTAATCTTGACGGGTATCTTCTACACCCCGGGCTGCTTGACCTTTCGACTGGCTGGGCAATGGATTTGATTGAAGGGTATCAGGCCGCAAGCCTTTGGGTTCCGGTGTCGTATGGACGTGTGCAAGTTTTGAATCCGTTGCCTTCAAAAGTGCTGAGCTGGGTGTCCATTTCGCAAGGCAGTCGAGAGGAAGGTCTGGCGAGCTTTGATGTCTTGCTAAGTGACCCTGACGGTAACCCATGTATTTCGGTCACCGGACTGACCCTAAAGAAACTTGACTCGTCTGTCTCGTTCTCGGTTCAGGCTCCGCTTCGGGCAAACGAAGTCGAATTCGAACAGAGTGACGCAGCGCAGCGTCCACTGAGCGCGGCCGAAGAAAGGCTCGCTCACAATGTTTCTCAGGGAATATTGCCCGGCGAGGGTGTGCAGATGTTTGAAAAATCGCTTGCTTCGGGCAAGCCGCAGGTGCTGGTGTCATCGCTTGACCTTGGTGTTTTGATCCAACAGGCCAATCAAACTGAATCGGACACAACGGACCGAGGCCCTAGCTTTGAAAGACCGGAACTTGATAACGATTTTGTGGCGCCTGAAACGGACATTGAACGCATTTTAGCCGGGTTTTGGCAAGAGTTGCTTGGCGTCGAACAAGTTGGAACTCAGGACAGTTTCTTTGATCTTGGCGGGCACTCGTTGATTGCGGTGCGGCTGTTTGCAATGGTGAAAAAAACGTATCGCGTCGAATTCCCAATTTCTGTGCTTTTCGAAGCGCCAACCATTGCCAAGTGTGCGGCATTGATTTCTGAACGTATAGGCCCGCAGGAAACTGGCGATTCCGTGGACCCAGTGGAAACACCAAGCCGAAGATTTACGCATCTGGTGCCAATGCACGACGGCGAGGGTGGTTCGAAAACACCGTTTTTCCTTGTCGCGGGCATGTTCGGAAACGTACTTAATCTTAGGCACCTGGCGCATTTGATCGGGTCGGACCGGCCATTTTACGGGCTGCAAGCGCGGGGGCTCTATGGTGATGAACCTCCTCATGAGACATTGCAGCAAGCCGCCGCAGATTACATCGCCGAATTGCGAACAATTCAGCCACACGGGCCGTATTTGCTCGGCGGATTCTCCGGTGGCGGGATAACCGCTTTTGAAATGGCCCAACAATTGGAAACAGCCGGAGAAGAGGTATCGATACTGGTTTTGTTGGATACGCCTTTGCCAGTACGGAGGCCTTTGCTCCGCTCTGACCGCCTGAGGATACAGTGGCAAGAGTTAAAAAGCGGAGGCGTAATGTATCCTTTCCGGTGGTTTGCCAATCGGCTTCGCTGGGAAATATCAAAATTCCGTGCCCCGCAAGTAACGGTTAGCAATGAGCATGAAAGTGGACAGCAGTTCCACAATGCCGAGATTGAGGCCGCATTCCTATGGGCAGTTGAAAATTATGAAATGCGTGACTGGAACGGGCGCGTTTCTCTGTTCAGACCACCGTTGTCTGCAAAGTGGGCAGTCGGAGGCGGGCGTTTGCTGGATTCACAAAGAGCATATGTTTTTGAGGACAACGATTGGGGGCAATGGCTTGCCGATCTGTCGGTCAGCGAGGTGCCTGGGGATCACGATTCAATGGTGCTTGAGCCGAATGTGCGAGTGCTTGCTGCTCGAATTAAGACAGCAATTTCCCAAGCTGAATACGTCACGCCGCAGGACTTTTCCGTGCCCCAAGCAGCGGAGTGAGGCAATTGACAACACCTTCCGTTCTGACTGTCATTCTGAACTACAAGACGCCTGAAATGACCTTTGAATCTGCCAAAGCGGCTTATGCGGCGATGGACGGAATCGTCGGGCGCATTCTTGTCGTCGACAACGACAGTCAAGACGGTTCATTCGAGAAACTTTCGGCCTCAGTCAAAGAGATCGGTTGGTCAAGTGATCGGGTGCACGTCATTGATGCCGGTCGCAATGGCGGCTTTGGCGCAGGCAACAACGTTGGCATCTTGTATGGGTTGGAAACATGGCCTGAAGGAGGGGCGCCAGACTATGTTTACATTCTCAATTCAGACGCCTTTCCGGGAAAAGACGCAATCACCCAGTTGGTTGAGCATCTAGAAAACCATCCCGAAACCGGATTTGCCGGAAGTTATATATTCGGTGTTGATAGCGAAGCCCATCATACTGCCTTCAGATTTCCATCTGTTTGGGGAGAGCTTGAAGGTGCTGCACGAGTTGGCGTTGTAAGCCGTTTGCTAAGCAAACACATTGTGCCTCTGGACATCCCTGAGAGCAACCAAAGCGTGGACTGGCTGGCGGGTGCAAGCATTATGATGCGGATTAGGACGCTCGAACAAACGGGCCTCTTTGATGAGACATTTTTCCTTTACTACGAGGAAACTGATTTATGTATGCGGGCAAAGCAATTGGGATGGGCCGTTGATTATGTGCGTGACAGCAAGGTTCTCCACATTGGATCGCAGTCCACGGGAATGAAAAGTTGGAGTCGAATGCCAGCATACTGGTTTGAATCGCGGCAGTATTACTTTAGCAAAAACCATGGCAAAGCCTATTCCAGAATGGCGACTTTCGCCCATTTGTGTGGGACCATGATCTGGCGCATGCGCAGGATTTTGGGCCAAAAACCAAAACGTGATCCCAATTACTTCTTACGAGATCTTATTTCGCATGATCTGGCCACGCTCTTCAGTTCTCAAAAACGTACTCAAAAAATTCCTTTAATACCTGAAAGCGCGCTTTCGGGTCGAGATAGTAGGTATAAATGACGATTCCAACCTCCCCTCAATCTGCTGTTTTTATCGGCAATGAATCACTTCTCATTCAATGTGCAGAAATCTGGATGGCCTCTGGGCATTCGGTTTCAGCCCTTGTCACAAGGGTACCTG
>PIVL01000296.1 GCA_003354145.1 Paracoccaceae bacterium | reverse complement strand
TGCCAGTGCTCGATATTGGGACGTATTTCGGTGACAGTCATAGTGGTTCCTCCTAGTCTGGCAAAACTTGCCTTTCCCGGCATGTTTTGACCAATTAAATATTCAGGATTTTGTCATTAGGAAATCTAATGGGTTGGTAATGCCGCTTCAAGTCTCCCGACTGGCCACCCAAGCATAGCCATTTTCACACAATATATATGTCTCGCGCAGGCCATGCGGCTTGTCCGCAGGGGCCTGCAGAATCATTCCACCCGCCGCCTCGGCCTTACCTGCGGCAATATCAGGGTCGCTGTCATAAAGTCGGATTTCGATACCACCACCGCGCGGTGGGTTTTCTGGCAGCAACCCCAGCAAAGGATTTGAGTGATAAGTGCCGTCACTGTGCAGCTGAAACACCTGATCTCCATAACTGACGATAGCAAAGTCCGGCGTCACCTGATGAGACTTCAGCCCAAACACAGTTTGCAAAAAGGCGCATTGCGCAGGTACATCCCGCACCAGCAGGTTCAAACCAATCCCGTGCAGAGACCGGCCAAACGCATCAGCTTTGATCGTTTCATAATCCATTCGGCAGACTTACCCAGAATCTGACGTTGGGCAAGGGTTTCCGCCGATGTGTGAAACGGGGGTTGCACCTGACCGCACAATCATAACAATTGGAACATGCAAATTGACCCCTTCCCAAGCTGGCCCGACACCGCCCCTCAACTGATCGAAGTCGCCGCAGGACGCGCGCCTGCTGATATGGTGATCCAGGGAGGCATATGGGTGAACGTCCACACCCGTGAACTGCTGCCGGACCACGATATCGCTATTGTTGCTGGACGCATCGCCTATGTCGGGCCTGATGCCTCTTATTGTACCGGTCCTGATACGCAGGTGATTAAGGCAAGCGGGCGTTATATGATTCCCGGCCTTTGCGACGCACATATGCATATTGAGTCTGGTATGCTGACCCCGGCTGAATTTGCCCACGCAGTGATTCCGCATGGCACTACGTCGATGTTCACCGATCCGCATGAGATTGCCAATGTTCTGGGCCTGCCCGGTGTGCGCATGATGCATGACGAGGCACTGATGCAGCCTGTGAACATTTTCACCCAAATGCCATCCTGTGCACCATCAGCCCCCGGACTGGAAACCACCGGAGTTGAACTGGGCCCCGAAGACGTGGCTGAAGCAATGAATTGGCCCGGCATTATCGGGCTGGGCGAAATGATGAACTTTCCCGGAGTGTCAGCGGGTGATCCAAAAATGCTGGCTGAAATCGCCGCAACACAACGCGCTGGGAAAACCGTTGGTGGACACTATGCGTCACCCGATCTGGGACCGGATTTTGCGGCTTACGTTGCGGGCGGCCCCGCTGATGATCATGAAGGCACCTGCGAAGCTGACGCCATTGTGCGTGTGCGACAGGGCATGCGTTCAATGATGCGGCTGGGCAGCGCGTGGTACGATGTTGAATCCCAGATCACTGCTATTACTGAAAAGGGTCTGGACCCGCGCAACTTTATCCTCTGCACAGATGATTGCCATTCCGGCACATTGGTGAACGAAGGCCATATGAACCGCGTCGTTCGACATGCCATCTCATGTGGTTGTGATCCGGTAATTGCGCTTCAAATGGCAACGATAAATACGGCCACCCATTTTGGGCTGGAACGCGAGATCGGGTCGACCACGCCGGGGCGGCGTGCCGATGTGATCCTGACCTCAGACCTGACCACCCTGCCCATTGAACAGGTTATTGCCCGCGGTCAGATTGTCGCTAAAAATGGTGAATGCCTGGTTGAGTGCCCGCATTACAATTGGCCTGACGCCGCACGCAACACCGTGCATCTGGGTCATGTGTTAACCGACAGCGATTTTGACATACCGGCCCCCGAAGGCGCCAACACTGCCCGCGCCAATGTCATTGGTGTGGTTGAAAATCAGGCCCCGACCAAGGCGCTTCAGGCGGATTTGCCTGTCCAGGATGGACTGGTCGAAGGTGAAAACGGTGTCTGCCAGATCGCATTGGTTGAACGTCACCAAGCCACCGGCGGAGTGGTAAACGGCTTTGTATCCGGGTTCGGATACGAGGGGCGCATGGCCATGGCCTCCACCGTAGCGCATGACAGCCACCATATGATCGTCGTCGGCACGGATCGCGCGCAAATGGCGCTGGCGGCCAATCGACTGGCCGAAGTCGGCGGTGGCATCACCGTCTATAAGGACGGTAAGGAACTAGCCCTTGTTCGCCTTCCCATCGCTGGCTTGATGTCAGATAGCCCCGCCAAACAGGTGGCGGCTGACGCTGAAAAAATGATGCAGGCGATGCACGACTGCGGCTGTGATCTGAACAATGCCTATATGCAACATTCGCTGCTAGCACTGGTGGTGATTCCTGAATTACGTATCTCGGACCTTGGCCTTGTCGATGTTCGAAAATTTGAGAAAATAAATTTGTTAGAGCCAAACACATGATCCAGTACATTTCCCCCGAAACCACCGAACCGCAGACCTTTACTGACCCTGCCGCCGCCGTTGCCCGGCTCGAGCAGCTTTACACCGAAGCAACCCAGTTTCTGTCTGATCAGTTCGTCAAAGTCATGCAAGATGGCCCGCCCGAGGGATTTATTCGGGCCTATTATCCTGAAATTCGGGTGACGACGCGCAGCTATGCGCAGGTTGATACGCGCCTTAGTTTCGGCCATGTAGCCATTCCGGGAACCTATGCTACCACAGTGACCCGGCCTGACCTGTTTCGCTCATATCTGACGCAACAGATCACATTGCTGATCCGCAACCACGGCCAACCCGTAACCATCGGCGCGTCAAAAACGCCGATACCCGTGCATTTCGCCACGACGGGCAACCCAAACCTCACCGTGCCGCAGGAGGGGGCAACCGACTTTATCCTAAGGGATGCATTTGATGTTCCTGACCTGTCGACGACAAATGATGACATCGTCAACGGCACCTTTACATCTGAGGAAGGCACCGGTGCGCTGGCGCTTTTCACCGCCCAGCGCGTAGATTATTCGCTGGCCAGGTTGTCGCATTACACGGCTACAGAACCAGAGCATTTTCAGAACCATGTTCTGTTCACCAACTACCAGTTCTACGTCTCTGAATTTGAGGCCTATGCCCGCGGCCAATTGGCAGACCCGGAATCGGGTTACTCCAGCTTTGTCAGCACCGGCAATGTCGAAATCACCGATCCAGAAACACCCATTAAAACGCCGCTGAAGCTTCCACAGATGCCGACGTATCATTTGAAACGGGCCGACGGGTCGGGCATCACGTTGGTCAATATTGGCGTTGGCCCTTCTAACGCCAAAACTGCCACCGACCATATAGCCGTATTGCGCCCGCATGCCTGGTTGATGGTTGGCCACTGCGCTGGTCTGCGAAATACTCAGGCATTGGGCGACTTTGTCCTCGCCCACGCCTATCTGCGCGAAGACCATGTACTGGACGACGACCTACCGGTCTGGACACCAATCCCGGCACTGGCGGAAATCCAGATTGCACTAGAGGATGCAGTGGCTGAAGTAACCAAGCTGGAAGGGTTCGGTCTGAAACGCATTATGCGTACTGGCACCGTCGCCACCATCGACAACCGCAACTGGGAATTGCGCGACCAATCCGGACCGGTACAGCGCCTGTCCCAGTCGCGCGCCATTGCGCTGGATATGGAAAGCGCCACAATTGCCGCCAATGGTTACCGGTTCCGTGTGCCATACGGCACATTGCTTTGTGTCTCAGACAAACCCCTGCACGGTGAGTTGAAACTGCCTGGAATGGCGTCGGATTTCTATACGACACAGGTTTCGCGCCATCTGAACATCGGAATTCGGGCGATGGAAATGCTGCGCGGTATGCCTTTGGAACGCCTGCACAGTCGGAAATTACGCTCATTTGACGAGACAGCCTTCCTATAAAGCAAGAAAACAGGCAAAAAATCGCGATTTTTGCCATTTGAGATGCCACTATTCGTTGTGTTCTTACACAATATCCCGTTACTATCCCGTTGTGAGGCCCTAGACATCGGGCAGTAAAGGAGACCTAAAATGGCAAAACCAATGACCAAGACCCAGCTCGTTGCCGCGCTGGCCGAAGATATGGATACAGACAAGAAAGCCGCCGCAGCTTCACTCGAAGCAATCTGCGGCCTGATCACTCGCGAAGTTTCCGCGGGCGGCGCAGTCACGCTTCCAGGTGTTGGCAAAATCTATTGCCGCGAACGCCCCGAGCGGATGGTACGCAACCCTGCGACTGGCGAGCAGTTCAAAAAAGACGCCGACAAGGTCGTCAAAATGACTATCGCCAAAGCACTCAAGGACAGCGTTAACAGCTGATCTTGCACCTTGCTATGAATTAGGAAAGGGTCACCCAATCGGGTGACCCTTTTCAATTCAGGCAACAAGAGACCACAACATGCAAGATTTCAATCTGTTCCTGATCCTTGGTGCGGCCCTGCTGCAGGTTGGCGTATGTTGACGGCACGATTGACCTGAGGGCTGCCAGCATGGATAAACGCGCACTTTTCATGGGCTTTGTATTTGCCCTGATGTGGTCTTCGGCCTTTACTTCAGCCCGGATCATTGTTGCCGATGCCTCGCCTTTGTTTTCCCTTGCCTTGCGATTCCTGATTTCGGGAGTGCTTGGCGTCGCCATCGCCTTGTTCATGGGACAAAGCTGGCGGCTGAGTCGGTCACAATGGTACGCTACGATCCTGTTCGGAGTCTGCCAGAACGCGCTGTATCTGGGTCTGAACTTTTACGCCATGCAAACGGTTCAAGCTTCGCTTGCCGCGATTATCGCCTCTACCATGCCCTTGCTTGTTGCGCTGGCCAGTTGGCTGTTGTTCAAAGAACGACTGAAACCATTGGGTATTGTCGGTCTGATCGCCGGAATTGTTGGTGTGACGATCATCATGGGGTCACGTATCAGCGCCGGTGTTGATCTTTTTGGCGTCGCTCTCTGCGGCATTGGTGTTCTCGCCCTTACGTTCGCCACGCTTGCTGTGCGTGGTGCCACATCTGGCGGCAACTTCATGATGATTGTTGGTCTGCAAATGCTTGTTGGTTCGTCCCTGTTGTTCGTCGCTGCCCCGATATTTGAAACCATCCGCATCAACCCAACCCTGCCGCTGGCTCTTGCATTCGCCTACACGACCTTGGTTCCCGGTCTTGCCGCCACGCTGATCTGGTTCATGCTGCTGAATCGTATCGGCCCAATCCGCGCCGCCACTTTTCATTTCCTCAACCCGGTTTTTGGCGTTGCCATCGCTGCGCTCTTGCTGGGTGAACGGGTTGGCTTTTTGGATGTTGTTGGCCTGTTGATCGTCACATCTGGCATCCTTGCCGTGCAACTTTCCAGACAAAGCAAATAGAATCGCCTTTCACACATTCGCGACCCTGTTGAAATAACCCTTTGATTTTCTCATTCTCAACCGATCTATTACACAGACCCAACGCGCGAGGACATTATGACCCGATACACCAAAGACCCCGACGCAATCGCCCGCCTGTCCCATGAAGAGCACCGCGTCACGCAGCAAAGCGGCACAGAACGCCCTGGTACTGGCACGCACCTTAACACCACCGAAGCAGGCATTTATGTCGATATCGTCTCGGGTGAGCCACTGTTTGCGTCGACTCACAAATACGAAAGTGGCTGTGGCTGGCCCAGCTTTACCAAACCAATTGAGGCCGCTCATGTCTCGGAACTGGTCGACGATTCGCTTGGAATGAGGCGTACAGAGGTGCGCAGCACCCATGGCGACAGCCATCTGGGACATGTCTTTGATGATGGACCCATCGATCACGGAGG
>PIVL01000295.1 GCA_003354145.1 Paracoccaceae bacterium | reverse complement strand
GATTCCGCAACTTTCAGATGCGCCTGATAGATCTTGGCGATACCGTCATCAATCAGTTCTTCATGCAATTGTTCCTGTTCTTTAAACCGAAAAACCTTGCCTGCCTCTTCGTCCAGAACAGTCGATATCTTGTTGAACGCGACATAGTGGTAATAGGGGTCATAGGCTGCAACGACATGCACCGGAGTGTTCAGCTTTTTACCGATCTCAAACGCCGTCATCAACGCTCCGAATGATTTGGGAGAACCATCCATACCGACCACAATCGGTCCGTCGCCAATAGCCATTCGCCGGTCTTTGGCAACGAAAACATCCATGTTTGAGCGTCGGACGACACGTTCGCAAACCGTGCCGATGCTTGAGCCAGCAACGGCGCCCAGACCCAGCGCGCCGATGAACAGAACGTCATGGTCGCCTTTGTTCATTGCCTCCAGCAGACAGGAATAGTTCTTGCCTTCGGGCGACAGACGGTCAAACGGCACCCCGGCCTTATCCGCCACCTCCTGAGCCGCATTGTGATAGCTGTCTGAAATCAGCCCCAGCCCCATGCCAATCAAGTCCTCGTGGACTTCGCGCTGATGCTCCATCTCACTTTCACGCTGATAGCGCTCGGGCAGGCCGCCCTCCATCTGTTTGAACCGCCGGTCATGTAGACGCGCAGCGTAGGCGTGAATGCCGGTGATCTTGCCATCACACAACCGCACTGCCTGACGCATAGCATTGTTGGCATAGTCCGATTGATCCAGCGCCACTAGAATACGACCCATCACTACGCCAAAAGTGCCAACGCTATCCTCAATACCTTCATCAATTGCCAAATTCACGACCATTTTTTCCATCCCTTGCGCAGCAAAACTCAACAAATTCCGCATAAGTGTTAGTTTAGTCCCACATTTTGTTGCTCGTGACGGTCATGCGGGGACGACGTTTCCAGCTATTGACCTTGATAAGGGCTGACATCATCCGGGATCGGCAGCAACTCGCATTTGAATGGTGGCCAGAGCCAAAGCCAGGGATCTTGTTTTCACGAGAATAGCCAATACCCCACAAGCAACAGCACAACCGCCACATTTACCAGAGCGCCGACCAGAACAAACGCATCAAACGCATTGATTTTAGGTCGATTCAGCATAGTTGGCGCTCCCTTTTTTCGGTCAGTAGGACAGGTTCATGCTCGCTTCGCCGTCTGCTTCAACGGTCACTTCTCCAGCCTCGACCTCACCCAGAAATCCGTGCCAGACCATCACTTCGTAAGTACCCGCCGGGATACCGTCGATTGAGAAACCACCATTTTCATCAACCACCGAATAATAGGGATTCTTGGCGACAAAAACGAAGCTGTGCATGAAGTCATGCGCGTCGCATTCCACCTTCATACCATTGCCCCGGCGCAGTTTTACCTTTTTGGTGACGCTGTCACCTTCATTAGGTTGCGACACGTTCATCACCGTGCGGCGGGCTTTGCCGATCAATTCATAGGTATGGATATTGTGCAGCGTCATGTCAGAATTGGTGGCCGTCAGCTCACCCTGATTGGCCATCACGCCCAATACCGTCGAGAACTCACAACCTTTCTGATCAAGGCTTAGATTGATCGTAGCAGGATCAAACGCTTTGCCTTCATCAACATCGTTGAGGAACACAACCGCATTCATCAGCATCCCGTCACCGTTGATCTCGACAAACGACACTTCACGCGAGCCTTCGCCACAAATTTCGGGATCTTTTGAGATGGTATAGCTGCGAGTATCGGCCTCCGCCGCACCGGCCGCAACCGTGCCGGCAAAGCTGCCACCATTGCTGACCTCGACCTCTTTGTAGCCCTTGGCGCTGGCAGATGACGCCATTCCAAGCATCGCAAGTGCAACGACAGATTTCTTGATAAACATATTCATAGAGGGTCCTTTCATAGAAGAAGCAATCAGGCGACCAGCAACTCCGTTTCCGGTGCCTGATGTTGGAAAAGTTCAGCCAGCGCATCAATCGCCACCAGCCATTGGGGTTTTCGATGTTCGTCGTTCAGCAGCTCTAATAGCCGTGCAGCACCCTTTGTGGGGGCGTATTGCGCCAGCAACTTGCCTATATCGCGGCGATAAATGCCGTCGTTTCGCACGGCAAATTGCACCAGGGCGTCAACGGCGTCATCACCGGAAATCCGCGCCATAGCACGGGCGGCGGCGATGCCAGCGCCAAGGTAGTTATCGTTCAGGGCATCACGCACGCCCTGATTCACCACGTTGCGCCGGTCAAGAGCACGGATGGCTTCGACACGCACCAATTGATCTTCGTGGATCACAAGACCCGTCAGCATGTCATCGATGTCATCGTCCGGCAAAAAGCCAAGGATTCTTGTAACCAGCACGCGAATTTCCGAGTTTTCATGATTCAGCAACCCTTCGACCAATTCGCGGACGTGTTCTGGCAACTGGCCGCGCTTGCTACCATGTTCCCCAAGTGAAAACAGAATTGCCAGCAGGGTTTCTTCGTCAATTTCGCTACCCAGCACCGCGATTAACGCCTCGGTGACATCATCCACCACCACTTGGCCCAGCAGCCGTGCCGAAAAGCGACGGACATCCAGATACGGAGCCACTTCGGTTTGCAACGAGACTTTGCGTTTTGCGAGTTTACGTGTGTTGGTCATGGCCAGCATGCGTTGTTGCGCATCGTCCAAAACGATCTCTTCGGTTTCTTTGACGGGCTGATCGGGTTCGTTGGCCATGATCGCCCGCAGAGTCGATCCTGGTGCTGCGTCTTCGGCCACCAAAGGCAGACTTTCGTCGATCTCCTGGGCGATATCTTCCAGTTCGGCCTGATTGGGTTCCGGGGTCGGCTCGGATTCTGGTTCGACCTCTTCCAACTCAGGTTCCTCGGGTGCCAGCAGCAACTCGCCGTTCAGTGCCATAAGCAGACCCCGACCGGCATCATTGGGCCAGACAGGATCGTTTGCAGCAATGTTGGCAAGGGTCGTGAGGCTGGCAAGGCGCAATTGGCGGTCCGGATCAGCGGCCAAATCAAGCAATGCAGGAACTGCAATTTCCCCAGCTTTTTCCAGAGTCTCCAAAACCCCAATTCGAAACTCGCGAGGGATATTTTGCTTGCCAAGTACATGCGTAAATCCTTTGGCAATCTTCGGACCCTTCAAAGCAAAGAGCGCAAGTGCTGCGTGCTTTGCTGCCAATGGGTCGCCTTTCAAGGTGCTTTTCACCGCGTCGACCTCGGTCTTATCGAGGAATGTTTCAGGGTTAGCAGCGATGATTTTGAACACTTCAATACGCACTTCGGGCGCGGCGTCCTTTATCATGTCGCGCAAGTAATGCAGATGAGTGGCACCGTGGTGGTGAACTGCAGCAGCGCGTACCGTTGCATCGGTATCCGCGAACATTTTCGTCAGACGTTCGTCGTCAGAGGCCAGATTTTCAAGCGCAAGAATACGGATCACCGGCGATGGATCCGTCAGCATGGCAGCGCGCAGCTCGTCAAGATTGCGACTGTCCGAGCGACCGACAGCGCGGGTCACGCGTCGGCTCAGGCGTGCATCGCCTTCTTCGTAAAACATTTGCAGCGCATCCGCGCCGGTGTGCCCCATCCGGGTCATCGCCTCGAATGCGGGTTCGCTGACGTCCTGACCCAATTCATCTGCCATTGCGGTCAGAATGTCAGTAACGGCACCTTCATTTTCAAACGCCCCAAGACCTCTGATTGCGCTAAGCTGGATATCGTCCCAGCAATCCCAACCATCGGTAAAAAAAGCATCCTCGTCCCATGCCACCTGATCCTCGGCTCGTGACACCGTCAACGCGCGTAAAAGCGGTATGATGGGCGTATATTTCATTGCGACAAGGGCAGAAAGGGCGGCTTTTTTGACGTCTCCCTCAGGGTCTCCAGTGAAATTTTCCATCAGCTTTTCGGCAGTGGCAGGATCGCGAATGTCAGCCAGGGCGATCGCCGCATCTGTGCGTACATCCGGGTCCTCATCCAGCAATGCCTCGACCAGAACACGTGTCGCCTGCGGCCCTTGCAATACGCCCAACGCCCGCGCTGCAGCGCAGCGGTGAACGTCAATCCCATCCTTGAGAATGTCACTAAGTTTATTGGTCGCCCTGGTTTTCATTTGCATCACTCATGTTTTGATAAGGCAGGCTATCAACCTCGCAACATGAGTCTTTGACTCATATCAAAGGCAGAACCCCGACCAATGCGCTGCTGTGGTCGAAGTTGTTAAGGAGTCGTAAAAAAGGGGCACGCCAGTGGGTGCCCCTTTCAAAATCAGGTGACGATGTCACGCGGCGCGAATGACATTGAGCGGAAGCTGTTCTTGTATGGCGATTCGCCAATCTTGGTCACTTTCGCAATGCCCATCTTGTAGTTGTAGTTGCCGCTGATCCAATCCACGACCCGACCGGCCAAAGCGTTGGCAGGCTGGCTGACATGCAGGAAATCCATGTACATGACCCCCGGCTTGACCGCCCTTGTAACCATCGCCACCGCTGTTACCGCAGCCTCGCTGATTTCAACGTTGCCGTTGGCCAATTGCCCTGAGAACGAATAATCCGAGCCTTCGACACCCAGCGTAGTGTCTTTCAGCGATGGTACGCGATCATTGGACAACAGCACCATATCGCCACTTTCGATACCGCGTGCTGCGGCGTCTTCGGTGTTGATCTCGACCCAGTTATCTGGCCAGCGCTGAACGATATAGGGACGGCGGGTATCGTCAAACCCCGACTGCCAGCGTTCGTTGGCACGCCCCGAAGTACACCACAGTTCGTCACCTTTTGGCTTCATCCATTCCCAGTAATCCGAGAACAGATCCCAGGGTGATTTCTGGATGTTGCACTTGCCGGTCTGCGAATTGAAATGCGTCAGTTTCTTGTTGTACATATTCAATGCAGTCGGCCCGTTTGGCATCAGCTTGCGTGTGGTGTCATGCAAACGAATGGTGCCTTCCAGCGTGCCGTCGTCGTGCATGTAGACCGGTCCCTGAATGCCATTGGTGCCCATTTCGCGAAACTTTTCGTGCAGGGTCTTGCCTTCACGATGCGCTGCCACTTTGACCATGTTAAAGTCTTTGCGGCTGCCTCGGGTGAACTTTGCCAGTTCCTCGGCAACATCGTTTGAATTTTCCCAATCGAAGCCTTCAAAGCCCATCTTCTTGGCCAGTTGGGCAATGATCCACCAATCCGGTTTCGCCTCGCCTGGCGCATCATAGAATTTTTGATACAGCCGGATGCGACGTTCTCCGTTAGCGCGCAGAAAGTCATCTTCGCCCCAAGTCGCCGCTGGAAAAATGATGTCAGCAAACTGGTTGCCGATCGGATCGACCAGATAGATGTCCTGATTGATCACCACCATACCACCACTGTCGACACGTGCCTTCAGCGTTTCAATGATCTTGTCACGGTTGATTGACTGGATCTGGTGCGGATTGCCGCGGGTCAGTTCATGGAACCGCGCCGACATTTGCTGGCTGCCCAACATCGACTGAATCCATGTGGTCCCGATCACATGTGCCAGGCGCGTATGACCCGCCATTGTCCAGGTATCCGTATCCAGGGCGCGACGACGCCGACCCGGTAGCTTCATGGGTGATTTGTTGCGCGGATATCCACCGCCTCTGACACCACCCCGTTGGTGGCCGCCGCCTCGGCCGATTACCTGACCGGGACGTCCTCCGGCACCAACGATGATCCCAAGTGCGGAAATCGCCTGCGTGTTGCCGGTGTTATTGGACCAGTAAAAGCCTTTTTCGATCATGACCGAGGTTTTTGGCCGACTGCCATCGTCACGCGGTTTCGCCATCATTTCAGCAGCAAGCTGAATTTTCGCGGC
>PIVL01000628.1 GCA_003354145.1 Paracoccaceae bacterium | reverse complement strand
GCTGTTGCTGCGGAAACGACCGACGGCATTGGCAGCTTCCACGGGCCGCTTGAGCCGTGTGTGGATTTGATCTGCTCAATCATCGCCGCTCGGATATTGGCCAGCGCGTCAGGCGGTTGTGAACGCAAAAGTATTCCGCCACGCACGGTTCCCTCCATGAACAAGGTCACGATGTCGTCGGCGTTGTTTGTTTCAACAACGTTATGCACCACGGTCTGAGAGATAAGAGAGAATCCAGCGGTTGTTAACGCAGGCACAGCAATATCTGGGTCAGCGTAGTCATGCAGCCCCGGACCCGGTGGCAGTTGAACCGAAGGGTCGCCGTGATGGCCAATCACCTGAAACAAGTCCCCGAGCACGGTGGGGATTGTTGGGCCGTGCCACACTGAAAATGACAGGCGACCACCCGGTCGCAGCACCCGATGCGCTTCGGCCAGAACGCTGATCGGGTCGGGCACATGCAAAATGCCAAAGCCAATTGTAACCGCGTCAAAACTGTTGTCGTCAAAGGTAAGGTTCATGGCATCACCCTCAACGAACTCTGCTCCCGGCACAGCTTGGCGCGCCAGTTCGAGCATCGCGGGTGAGAAATCTAACCCTGTTGTATTGGCTCCGGCGGCTTGCAGGCCCGCGGTGACAATTCCGGGCCCACAACACAGATCAAGCGCCAGTGTTCCCGGACCCGCCCCGACCTGCTGCACAAGTTCTGGAACGCTTTGTGCGGTGGCACCTTCCAAGCTAGCGGCATAACTTTTGGCGGTGTTGGTGTCAGACCATCCCTCCTTTTCTACTATTCCGAATTCAGAAAACTGATTTGTAGTCATTGTTCAATCTCCCCGAAAATTGACAATGTAACACATTTCACGCGCCTTTGCGATTTCACTGCGGCTTATGCTTGAGCCTTAGCTTATGGCGCATGTCTCATGACACGCGCAACGATGCAGACATTGGTTGCGCAACAGAAAATCGGCAAAAAGGGCTCGGATCCGCCTTCCGCATCGCAGAAAATATCCCAAATTTGTGAATGTTTGAATGTCGGCTCTCGCCGTTGACGCACTCGCACCTTGCGCATGCAGACTTTCTCTGCGGGTGCAAAGTGAATTTACGTAAATAACAAAAGCGGACAATCAAGCCCAAAATTTTGGAGCAATAACCTCAGATGACCCGCGCGTGCCCAAAACGGATATGGCCAGTTGAACAATATCTGGTCGCAGAGGGCGTAATACCGACCATCACATTATGAACATCTAACCGGGCCAGCCAAAACTCTGGGCAGAGCGAACAAGAGCGGACACGGCTGGACTGAAAGGCCTGCCCGAAACATTTTGAGCTACCCCCTAAAAATTGGACACTGACGTAAGCTGCGATTTGTTGTCTGCTGATCTTCAACATGAAGGAGATCAGAAATGTCGAAACGGAAACAACATCACCCAGAATTCAAGGCC
>PIVL01000627.1 GCA_003354145.1 Paracoccaceae bacterium | reverse complement strand
TGGCGATACGATCCAGCGCTTTGTTTAACGGAATCCCAGACTCTTGTGACAGCAGCTTAGCCTGGCGTTTCAGTTGATAAATTGGGGTCGTCAGTTTCATTTAAGAACCTCCTGATACAGGCGTTTTTCACAATCCCTCATTATGTGCTTGCCCGAACAGTGAGTTCGAAAATTTGATCGCCCTGAATGCAGAAGACTTTCCCAGTCTGAGGGGGGAGGCACGGGTCATGCCTGTAACGAGAGCCTAACGCCCTATCCGAAACCGCGCAACATTGCAGCGACAACAAAACGTGGCATTTGGGCAAAACAGGAATCACGAAGGTGGCCCCATGCCGGACATAAAGATTGCGCAAGCCTGACCCAGTCGTTACGCCATAGCCCAATACCCATTCCGAAAGGTGCCACCTTTGAAACCCATCCGCCTGATGTCCGGCTTTTTTACGGTAGGTGTGTGGACTTTGCTAAGTCGGATTCTGGGGTTTATCCGCGACGCAATGATACTGGCTTTTCTGGGCACCGGCCCACTGTATGAGGCCTATGTCGTCGCGTTCCGATTGCCCAACATGTTCCGCCGCTTTTTCGCCGAAGGTGCATTCAACATGGCCTTTGTGCCGATGTTTGCCAAAAAGCTAGAGTCAGACGAGGACGCACGCGGCTTTGCTGAGGATGCGTTTGCTGGGCTTGCGTCGGTTCTGATAATTCTGACCTTGCTGGCGCAGCTGGCAATGCCTTGGTTGATCTATGGGCTGGCCAGCGGTTTTGTCGGCAAGGAACAATTTGGGTTGTCGGTTGAATTCGGGCGCATTGCATTTCCCTATATTCTGTTCATCTCGCTGGCGGCCTTGCTGTCGGGCGTGTTGAACGCAACCGGTCGGTTTGCAGCAGCGGCAGCAGCACCGGTCCTGCTGAATGTGTTGCTGGTGGCGGCTATGGCCGGGGCGACGTATCTGGGTACGGACGTGGCGCAGGCCCTGATCTGGGCCATTCCTGTGGCCGGGGTTGCGCAAATGGCATTGGTTTGGATCGCCGCCAGCCGAGCAGGGTTCAGGTTGCGCCTGAAATGGCCGCGATATACCCCGGAATTGGGTAAGCTGGTCAGGATCGCCATCCCCGCGGCGTTGGCAGGTGGCGTGGTGCAGGTGAACCTATTGGTGGGACAACAAGTTGCCAGCTATTTTGACAAAGCAGTGGGCTGGCTTTTCGCGGCTGACCGGCTTTATCAGTTGCCTCTTGGTGTCGTCGGCATCGCCATTGGAATCGTATTGCTACCCGATCTGTCACGGCGGTTGTCAGCAAATGACCAAACTGGTGCCCGCAATGCCCTAAGCCGCGCCGCAGAAATCTCTTTGGCCCTGACAATCCCGTCGGGTGTAGCACTGATCGTGATCCCTTTACCGCTGGTTTCCGTACTATTTGAGCGCGGCGCGACCACAGCCGACGACAGC
>PIVL01000294.1 GCA_003354145.1 Paracoccaceae bacterium | reverse complement strand
AAGACCGGTAATGTCATCGCCGCGCCCTCCGAGCCGAACGAGTTACTATTTTGGTAGTTCTACAACGTACCAGCCCCGTCCGGCTGCGCTGCATTGAGTAAGATATCCCTTGAATACTAAAGTCTTGAGCGCCCTAAAAAAAGTGGGGCGAGATACCTCAGCTACGAGTGCATGTTCAAACAGTCTGGCGGTGTTAACAGAGAAGGGAGTATCTGTAAGGTCAGTCGCGGCGTAGTAAATATCACGCTCGACTGAAGACAGGTCCAAAAGCCCCAATGAATGCTCCATTTCCAGCATCAACTTACGTAGCTCGGTTAATTTCGAAATCTCAGACATTAAATTTGCCTAACAGCAACTTTCTCCAGCTGCAACTGCATGAAGTATAAGAATAATTGCAACAGAAAACAGGGAGTCTCACATTGACACTAGATGTGCTTCGCCCTATTCTCTGTTGCACAGTCCGTCTGCTGTTTGTGAGTGTGAGTGGTAGCAGCCGAAAAGTTATTTTTGATGACGCGGCACTTTCGGGTGCCGCGTCACTCATTTCCAGTAATATGTTGATTTTTCAGATAAAGCAAGGCCTCCTTAGTCTCCTTGGTCTTCCTCTGGAAAAAGTGACTTTGGTTCTAGCGGTCCTTTTCTGACAATTACATTTGAGATAGCCTTGCTGCTTTGGGCTGAATCCGCTTTACTTCTCTCGCCACATGGCCTTCACGCGGCTATATCGAAGTGTGTCTAGCCATATCGAGGTGTGTCTAATCGGCCACTATTTCGCGTTGCGCAGACACGCAATGGGAAATCCCCCAAACCTTCGTTTTTGAGAGGCCAACACACAAAGCTATTGGCCGTGTTTGAGCAGCCAGTCACAGACGCGGTCGTTAGAGCACATGCGGTGAATGCTATGGCAACTAAGTATCGGGTAACAGGTTAGTGCGGACGGGATGCACTTTCACAATAGCGCGAAAGCTTTCAGGATGCTCATTGGAACCAGTGCAATGTCTGTTGGGTTCATTCGGTCCTGAACGCGCCAAAGTTGTCCATACGCCAGTTTTCCCTTTTTTCTTGCGCTGCTTTGCCACAAGGATCGCAAATGTAACCCAAAAAGAAAGACAATCACCATGATGCACCATCAGCTTGCTGCGACCGCCAAGACCGTCCACTGGGGGCGCTTTTGGTCTGAGCTGCCGTCGGTGCTGACCGTTGCAGCCGGAGACCGGGTTACGATCCAAACGTTCTCGGGTCGCAAAGAGGTTCTGCCTGCTGAAGGTTCGGGCATGTCTGTTGCCAAAGAGCAAAGCAGGATTTTGGACGCGGGCTTGCCAGGTCATGCCCATCTTCTGACGGGCCCCGTGGCAATCAAAGGCGCGATGCCCGGTGATGTTCTGAAAATCGAGATTGAGCAGATAGAGCTCGGGGCCGACTGGGGCTACAATGTCGTTCGTCCTGCTTCGGGTACATTGCCCGGCGAATTTCCAGTCTCGGCCGCTACAGTCACACAAATCCCGATTGATCGTTCAAATCGCGCTTGCAGGTTGCCTTGGGGGGCATCTCTGCCGCTCGCGCCGTTCTTCGGGGTGATGGGGGTAGCTCCGCCGCCGGAATGGGGCGAACTAACGTCAATCCAGCCGCGTATACATGGTGGCAACATGGACCTGAAACTGCTGACTGAAGGCGCGACATTGTATTTGCCTGTGCATGTCGAGGGCGCACTTTTCTCTTGCGGTGACGGCCATGGGTGTCAGGGCGACGGCGAAGTTTGCATAACTGCCCTGGAAACCGCACTGACGGGGACGTTCAGGTTCGAATTACTGAAATCTGGCACCACCGGGATAGACTTTCCTCGGGCCGAAACTCCAACTGAATTGATCTCGATGGGATTTCACGCAAGCCTTGATACGGCGCTGCAGATTGCACTGCGTCAGATGATCGTGCTGATCCGCGAACGCACTGGGATCACAGAGACGGAGGCCTATCAACTGTGCTCTCTGGCGGTCGACTTTGCCATCACCCAATCAGTCAACCAGGAAAAAGGTGTTCATGGTCGCCTGCGTAAGGCATTTCTGGAGACTGTCTGACGTCAGCGCCTATGGGTCCAAAAAACCTGACGTCAAACAATGTCGCCGATCGCGAACTTAACAAAGGAGTATTTTGCGGGTAACATATCCTTGTTATCTGGTAGAGGGAGCAGAATTTGAGCAATTTGTCAGATATAGGCCGCGGATTGCGCGTCGCACTTTCGGATAGGTCGGTTCAGGGACTCCTGGGCATCACGGTGGCGATAATCTTGTGGGCCTCAGCCTTCTATCATTATGTAGAGGGCTGGACCTGGATCGATTCAATCTATTTTTCGGTCGTCACCATATCAACTGTTGGATTTGGTGATTTTTCGCCCGAGACTTCTCTGGGCAAGATTTTCACAATATTTTACATCATCATCGGCCTTGGGGTTTTTGTGACTGCCGCGACCACAATAGCGGATGCGATAATTTCACAATCCAAAGGCAACAAAGACTAACGCTGAGCACACTGGTCCTGGTCCGCAATACATAGATGTCTACGCAAAACACGATTCGTGGTAGTAAGTTTTAAGTAAGCAGCAAAGTCCGACGAACTTAATTTCGTCAAAACTGGACTGGCGATATATTTTGATTAGGAGATTTTCGATGGAAAAGACAGACGAAGCAAAAATTGTGGACTTGGTCATTCGGCTCGTATTCTTGGGACTGTTCATTTACAGCGCTGTCGTGATGGTCGCTCCGTTGGCCAGTGTGGTCATTTGGGCAGTCATACTTTGTATCGCTCTTTATCCACTTTACGAGTGGCTTGCGGACAAACTTGGTGGCCGTAAATCTCTGGCCTCTACGCTGATAGTGCTTGCTGGTTTGGCCCTCACGTTGGGCCCTTTAGGCACTGCCATTTCAGGCGCGATCGATGTTATCGGCGACCTGACTGAGCGAGCGGCTGCAGGCACACTCAAGATCCCTCCAGCCCCTGATGGGCTAGGCGAAATCCCAGTGGTTGGCCCCAAACTTGTGCAAATTTGGAACCTATTTGAAAAGAACCTCGACTCTGCGATGTCGACCTACGGGGCCCAGATCATCGATTTCATCCAGGTGGTATTCGGCGCAGCGGCAGGCATCGGGATGAGTCTTCTCGGCCTTGCGCTAGCTGTGATCATCATGGGCATCCTGATGGCACCTGGCCCAAAGCTAGCGCAGGGTGTTCAAAATTTTGCCAACCGCGTTTTTGCACCCCGTGGTGGTGAATTCGTTTTGATGGCGGGCGCCACAGTGCGCAACGTAACAAAGGGTGTTATTGGTGTCGCTGCATTGCAAGCTGTTGCCGTTTGGATCCTTTTGGCAGCTTTCGGAATTCAGTCCGCTGCGGCGCTTGCACTGATTTGTCTGATCCTTTCGATCATTCAGTTAGGTCCATTTCTCGTTCTCATTCCTGTTATCATCTATGCGTTTAGCACGATGTCGGGCGGTGCAGCTATTTTGCTCACTGTGATTTCTATTCCAGTTGGCATCATGGATAGTTTCCTAAGACCAGTGCTTATTTCCAAAGGGTTGCAGACACCGATGCTGGTTATTCTGATCGGTGTGATCGGCGGCATGATGGCCTATGGTTTGATCGGCGTCTTCATGGGGCCGGTTCTGTTGGCGGTTTTCTATGAGTTGTTTGCTCTTTGGTTAAGTGCTGACGAGCAAACCCAAGAGGCTGTTCAGGGAGACGCTGAATGAAACGTACAATATGGTCCACGCTCGCGGTATTGGTATTGTTCGTTGCTTGGTACATCGCTGCTGACCGCGTGACACCTTTCACGGGAAACGCGCGGGTAAAGGCCATCGCAACATATATCGTTCCGCAAGTTTCGGGTGTGGTGACCGAGGTATTGGTTGAAAATGGTCAAATTGTAGCTGCCGGAGACGTTTTGGCGCGCATTGATGCCAGACCCTATGAGATCGACAAATTGCGAGCCGAAGCCGATTTGGAGTTGGCCACCCAAGATGTTGGGGCATCCTCAGCCCAGGTCCGCGCGGCACAAGCCGCTTTGACACGTGAACAAAGTGATCTCGATGCAATGCGCCTGCAAACTGAGCGGATTTTCAGTCTTGAGAGAAAGGGGCTTGTCGCGATTTCAAAGGGCGATGATGCGCGCAAAGAAATCGCCAACGCTATAGCCAACAAAGATAACGCCCTTGCCGATCTTGAACGCGCAAAACAGCAGCTTGGAGTTGATGGCCAAGATAATCCCAAGATCCAGAAGGCGCTGGCTGCATTGGCAGACGCCGAGCTTAATCTTGAGTGGACTGTGCTCAGGGCCCCTTCTTTTGGTGTGGTGTCAAACTTGCTGATAGCACCAGGAACCTACGCCCATTCCGGTCGTGAACTTTTGACGTTCCTTGACGCCACGGACATCTGGATCGAAGCCTATTTGTCAGAGAATAATCTGGGCAATGCACAGATCGGGTCGCCAGTTGATATTGTGCTTGATATGCATCCTGGCAAGATTGTTCGTGGTAAAATCGAGAGTTTCAGCTTTGGTGTTTCGGTCAGCGGTGGCGACGCGGTTGGTCAGTTGGCCAGCGCGCCAAGTTCAAAGGGATTCCTGCGGGAACCTGAACATTTTCCTGTACGCATTATCATGCCAGGTTACGAGGTAGGAAACGAGAACGATGACATTCGGATGCAACTCAACGGACAGGCCGATATCATAATGTATCTAAGCGACAATGTGGTGCTGAATGCAATTGGTCGGGCGTACATCCGGTTGGTTTCTATCTTAACCTATGCTTACTGAGGATTATCGATCCGTTGTTCGTCTGGCCGTTGGGACGTCTGCGGTCTTTACGATTGGTTTGTTGCTGGGCTGGCCCATGGCCTTCATCGGCGCGCTTTTCACCACGCTTTTTCTTCAGGCTCCGGGCCCGATGCCACCCAAAGTGTCGGTGAAATTATTCACTTTTGCCTTATTGGTGATGTTGTTTTCCTGGATGGTATCGTCGGTGCTCGCTCCTTATCCAGTTGTGTTTCTCGCAGCGGTTTGCCTTGCGATCATGGCATCCTTCACCTGGTCTCTGTCAGGGGCGGGAATTCTGCCGGGGGTGCTTGCGCTCATGGCTGCGATGATGGTGCCAAACGTCGTTATTCAATCACAAGATTTGGCGCTTGTTCTTGTTACATGGGTTCCCATTAACTTGCTGATTGCAGGGTTTGTGTCTGCTTTAATGTTTTTGCTCATACCGGCTGAAGCCCAAACTGTGTCACAAAAGGCTACGGATGCCGCCAAAGATTTTGACCCCGTCCGACGGCTTGTCAGGATGACTTTCGTAACCGTTCCTTTTGCACTTGTTTTCTTTATCTCCGGCTCAAGTGCACTATTGGTTTTGTTTTTTGTGGCTCTGCTGTCGCAACAATTGGCTGCAATGTCCGGAGCGGGCAAGACGGTCGGAAAAGCAATGTTGCTTTCGAATTCACTTGGGGCATTGGTTGCGATCGTCTGTTTTGAAATCAATGTAATGGTGCCCAATATTGTGACACCGGCCATTCTATGTTTGCTGCTGTGTTTTTCACTTGGTGCGCTTGGCAAATCAAAAAGTAAACTTGCGCCTGCTGCCGGCTCGGCAATTACGACGGCCTTGGTGATCTACGGCGGGTCTATCGGTGTGTTCGCGGATGAAGCTGACGCCAAGAGCGTCACACGCGTCCTGCAGATCGGTAGCGCAGTTCTTTTTGTCGTGGTGGCCTTCATTGTCGTTGATGAGTTTTTGCCTGAACGAATGAAACGCGAAGCCAAATAGGTGCGCGTCTAATACGCCCAATTGTTCGACTACGTAGG
>PIVL01000626.1 GCA_003354145.1 Paracoccaceae bacterium | reverse complement strand
TTTGCCTTTAACGCTAAACCGTTATCAACTTCAGTTTTAGTATATGTTGTTGATTGGTCTGCTTTTAATAATAAACTATTGTCAACTTCTGTTTTTGTATAAGTTGTTGCTTGATTTGCTTTCAACAATAAGTTATTATCAACTTCTGTTTTTGTATATGTTGTTAGTTTATCTGATTTTAATAATAAACTATTATCAACTTCAGTCTTGGTATACGTTGTTAACTTATCTGATTTTAATGATAAGTTGCTATCAACTTCTGTTTTAGTATAAGTTGTTAATTGGTCTGCTTTTAAAGATAAACTATTATCAACTTCTGTTTTAGTATAAGTTGTTGATTGATTTGCTTTACTGTCCAATTGATTTTGTATTGAATCATTAGTACCAACTAAATAACCGACTTCTATGTTTGATACCGATGATGTATTAACTTTACCGTCATCATCTGATATGAGTACTTTATTTGGTGTTAAATCGTAATCCGTAATAGTGGTTGCCGCGCCAGTAATGGTGCCTTGCAGATTATTAATTGATATTGATGATGCTGCTATCTTTCCTTTGTTATTTGATACTAAAACCACATTCTTAGCAAGATTATCACGGAAAACCGTTGAGGCAGCGCCAGTTACACCAATACCTGATGAGACTGCTTGCATGTTTAAAGTATATATATAATAAAACAAAAAATAAATTTATTCTTATCTTGGAACCAAATGTTTTGTAAAATTCATTGTAAACATTTTAGTCTTATCCTTTTCCATCAAATTGATATACAAAAAGCTGTGTGGCGCATCAGTTGCTATCCGGTACAATTGGTGTAATGTCTTCTTATCATATACAGCACTCAATTCTTCAATCCAACCCTCTAAGTCGGCATAGTTCCGAAGTCTGAAAACAAACAGATGAGTCAGGTTTTTACGTACAATGGGGCTAATTACTTTATAAACTTGTGTACTTGTTATTGTGCTAATACATTGATGCCTCCCTCGGATATATAACTGGTGTAATAACTTACTGTTGCGTGTAAAACTTGGGTCATCAGCAAAGTCATCAATAACTATCAATATCTGAAACATTTTGGTATGTCCTTGTGATTTTAAGTAATTAATTACTTTATGTTGTTTATCAATGATTGCTTCTAATTCAACTGGGTCATAAGTGTCAAAATATATTTTTTCATGTTCATTAGGTTTTATTTCTTTTGCTATATAATCCTTAACTGGTTGCCATGTATGGTCAATGTCAACACTTGGACTAAATATATATATTCTGTTGAAGCATCCTCTATAAATATCTAAAATCATATTCTGTAATAATACTGTCTTGCCGCCGCCGGATGGACTAAGTATCATTGAACGCATGGGAAGTTTAGGAACATGATCATATTTGGATTGTTTACACTCATATTCTTTGTGCTTTATTGGTTCAATCTTCGGCGCTTTATTTTCTGC
>PIVL01000625.1 GCA_003354145.1 Paracoccaceae bacterium | reverse complement strand
TCAGCCAGATTGAGCAGGTCCGTTCACGTGACGGGATTGTTATTTCAGTGATTAATGAAGGTGATGAGCGAATTGCGAAAAAATCGGATTTCACTTTAAAAATCCCCAAAGCCCATCCCCTGATAACGCCCATCATTTCGGTTATCCCTATGCAGCTTCTGGCCTACCACATTGCCGTAAGGCGCGGCGCCGACGTAGATCAGCCAAGAAATTTGGCTAAAAGCGTTACGGTAGAGTAATTTCAATTACGGATTTATTTAATCTTCCGGGGCGCACTCGGCACTGGGTCCGTTGAATAAGATTAGGGGTCGTTCAGAGAACCAGTACGGATGTATTGAATTCTAAAAATTTGATCCCAGGAAAGCGACTGGTCAAGAACGCCCAGAGCCACAGCCGGGATGAGTTTGGTCGTAAAATGTGGACGAATAAAATCATATAACACCCAGTAGGCATCTAACCGGCTTTGTAAAGCGGGTTGCTCTTTAGCATAGGTGTTGGTTCGACGACGATAACAAGCCATTCGGCGACGCAGGGCACTGTTGAAGGCTTCCAGATGATTGGCATGAATATCTTCGTTGTTGATATTCTGTTTGGTGTCAGGATGTTCTGGCTTGGGGGCCTGATATTTGGGTCGTTTCGGGCCCCGATTGTGGGCTTGGCTGCCTTTGTTCTTGAGCCGCACTTTTACGCCAAGTTTGAGCGTTTTTTGGGGCGACCCACTTGGCCGGTGCGAATGACCTCCTGACAGATTTCAAAGAGAAAATTGCCATACCGTCGTTCGCCGTCACTGAACAGGCTCAGATCATCAGTTTGTTCGATGACCTGGGCCAGGGTGGCTATGGCTTGTTTGAATAAGTCGGTATCGCGTTCACCGCACTGCAATTCCCAGATGAAGCGGCTGGCGCGATCCATCAGTACGATGGTCCAACCTTCAGACAGATGGGCTGGTTTGTTCTCTGCTACTTTGGTATACAATTCGTCCCCTTCAATCTGAAGTTGGATAAACTGATGACACAAGGCGTACACCAACAAGGTTTCTTTCAAGCCACCCAACCGGTTTATCCACCGTTTGACACTGTTTTTACCAACGTGGAAGGTGCGACAGGTAGCATTCAAGCCCATCCCGTCATTGATCGCTTCCAAGATCAGACTGATCCGGCTCACTGGTGTTTTCAAGCCTTCCAAGGGCGTATTTTTGGTTTCTGAAAAATAATTGCCGCACTTCTGGCACAGAAACAGGGTACGGATTTCACCACTTTTGATTGTATAACGGCAATGACGCTTAAAACTTTCAGAGTTACATTCAGGACAATGTTGTCGCGTAAGGGACATCTCTTTTCTACTCCTGGCGATGTTTGTCCCTTATTTTATATCTACTTATTTATTGGGTGAAATCATACTACACGGACCCAGTGCCGGAGATTGTTTATGGTGTAAATACTTGGCGGCGCTTCTT
>PIVL01000624.1 GCA_003354145.1 Paracoccaceae bacterium | reverse complement strand
GATTGAATCGATGATCATGCCAAGCACGAACCATACAAGCAGGATGATCGCCAAGACCGTAAACGGATCCAGTCCGCTGTCTACGAAAAACGTGCGGATCGCTGAGGTCACGCCAGTCATGGCTAACGTGCGGGAATAAAGCGCCGCAGCCAGAAGCAATATCAGGATGGGCGCTGCGGTCTTGCCTACGGAATAGATCGCGCTGACAAAAGCGCTCCAGCGCATGCCCTTGGCAAAGGCCAGAACCAACGCCAGCGCCGCCCCTGCGCCCGCGCCTTCGGTGGGGGTAAAGATACCCATCCAGATGCCCCCCAATACCGAGGCAATGATGCCGCCGACACCGATCAGGGATGACAGCAACTGGATTGGGGGTAAATGCACGTTCGCGCTGTCGAGCGATGCATCAACGCGTCTGGCCTCGACATGGGTGGCCCCTTCGCCAACCGTTTCAGGACGCACGAGCGCGACTGTCACGATGTAGACGACAAAGGCTGTGGCCAATAAAATACCTGGCAGCACACCTGCCAGGAATAGCCGACCAATGGATTGTTCGGTTAGAATGCCCCAGACGATCATCAATACAGAAGGCGGGATCAGCATGCCCAGACAACTGGACCCGGCAATTGCGCCCAATGCGAAACCGGAATTGTACTTATGGGCCTTCATCTCGGGGTAGGCGATGCGCGAAAAGGCTGCGGCCGAGGCTATAGAGACACCGGTCACAAAGGAAAAAACAGTGTTTCCCAGAACTGTCGCAATCGCCAGCCGTGCCGGGATGCGGCGCAGACCCTTGTTGATCGCAACATAAATGTCAGTGATCGCCCCCGACCTGCCGATGAACTCCCCCATCAGCATGAAAAGCGGGATCACTGCAAAGGTGAAATCGCGCAGAGCCTCGGCCGAAGTCGAAGCCAGCATTGCCTCGACAATGCGCAGTTTGCCGGTCACCATGTAAATTCCGATGGCGCTGGTAACACCAAGTGCAACAGCGACATGCACGCCGAGCAACACAAGCGTCAACAGCAGCGCAATGATCAGCCCGGCGGTTGATACATCAAACAATGGGAAATCCGATCATCTAAAGGTCCATTCGTTCGACGCGAAGGCCGAAAATCTCGACAAGGGCCAAAACCAAATAATTTAACCCGGCAAGTCCAGCCCCCAGAATAATGGCAAATCGCGCAGGCCAGACGGCCACTTTCAGCGCGCCTTCTCCGTCGAACTCGCCGTTGGCAAAGGACCGAAGTGCGGGTTTTATCCCCGCTTTCATTAGAAACAGAAACAGAGCAGCCCCCAGTAAGTAGGCAAAGATCAGCAGCAGTTTTTGAATAATCTCGGGCAGCATCACCACCAGAAAGTCAGCCCGCAGCATAGACTGACTGCGCACCGCGTACCCCACCTGCATGAAAACGATAATAACCACCGAATTCGCCACGATCTCTTTGGTGCCCGATAT
>PIVL01000623.1 GCA_003354145.1 Paracoccaceae bacterium | reverse complement strand
ACGCCATTATTCGAGATCCGACCATCAGCGCGAGCGGCTGTAAATACGAGCGACCCAGTTACTTTGCGCTATGCTCCGGCCCGGTTTCAATTGGACCGAGCCAGCGTGAAGCGAACGCACGTAAGCGGATTGCTTGAGTCTGTCGCCTTTTCAGCCATGCAGGTGCTCGAATGAGAAGTATAGATTCCGCCGGCCAAACGGCGCTCGAACAACGCAACATATCCATTCGGGATTTCATCTGGCTGACGGTTAAAAACCGCACCACTGGTGATCCTTACGAGGAAGGCTACTGGTCGGACGTCACTACGATTTCGGCTGAAATTCGCAACCCTGAAACCGGGGGTGATGAATTCAGGACATTCGCGGGCGCAGGCAACCTTATTGATGTTTCACCAATCGCTCTAATGTCCAACCTCGCCACGCAGACTTTGACGATAACAGTCAGCCCGGTGGCCAACTTGAATGAGTTGGTACGCGAGTACGATGCCAAGCAAGCACGTATCGAGGTTTATCGCGGACTATTCACTCCCGGCACCTATGCGCAAATCATCCCGGCATATCCGCGTTTTGTCGGATACATCGACGACATGGACATCAAGACCCCGCCAGAAAATGAGGCAGGGACGTTGGTGATGAATTGCATCTCTCACACGCAAGAACTCAGCCGCTACAATGTGGCCACGCGGTCCAGCGTTTACATGGAAGAACGCAGCACGGGTGATACGTTTCGCAATCACGTCGCGGCGGTTGGAACATGGGAAATGCGATGGGGGGTTAAGAACATCGCCGCGCAACCGGCTGCACCGACTTCAACAGGTTCTTCCAAGCCGTATGACGCAGGTTTGGACAGAAGATGATCAGAACCGCAACGCTTGCCGACATTCCGGCACTGGTCCGCATGGGCCGCGACTTTGTCGAGACCGGTTTAGACGTGCCGTATTCTGAGACCTATTTCGGGGCCACATTGCAAACGTGGATAAGCCAGCCAGTCAGTTTTGTTGTGTTCGTTCTGGAATTGGATGGAGCGGCTAAGGGAATGCTCTGCGCTGTGGCCTTTGGCTCTCCCCTCGTCCCTATGCGGATTGCGGTAGAGCAGGTGTTTTGGATTGACCCTGATGCCCGAGGCCATTGGGCGAACCCGTTTATTGATGCCTATGAAACATGGGCGAAGAAACAAAACTGCGTTTGGGCAAGCCTGACATCGAACCACACAAATTATCGCGCTGGAAAGCTGTACCAGAGACGCGGTTACGCAAACCCCGAAATTAACTTTTCAAAGGTGCTCTGATGCCGTTCATCTCAGCCATAATAATGACCATCACCATTTGGGGATCAATGACGGGTATCGCCATTAGTGGCTTTGCTGCGTTCGTTCTCAAAACAGGGGCGGCATTGTTGGTGAGCCGTTTGTCGGCGGAGTTATCCAGAAAGGATAGCCCCAAAAGGCGACACAGCGT
>PIVL01000622.1 GCA_003354145.1 Paracoccaceae bacterium | reverse complement strand
TGGCAGATATGCGAAAAAGGCGGTTCAACTACTCCAACTCGAAGGCTGTATATGAGTCGGCCTGCGGTTGAATCTATCTTCTTTTTCATCTTTTCAGAAAAGGTGCTCTTTCCTGCCTCGCTCCTGCCGTGGAAATAGGCTACTTGCCGGATTTCTGTTTTTTCTGGTTTTCGTAAACACTGACTACGCAATTCACATGGCACGCAAGCTGATTTAGGGGCTTTGAATCGAGTAGAAACAAAATTCTTAAATTTTACCTTATATCCGCTACGGTATAATCTTTTCCCCGCCGGACAGATGCAATGCGAAAGGTCTTTGGGGAATGTGAAATCTTTGGCTGCAAACAGGCCTTTACGACCATGATATTTTGATCGTTCTTTTCTTGATCTCTCTTTGAAGCGGTCGTAGTCGGCAAAACGAGGATCGCGTTTGCGGAATTGGTTGTCTGCTACATAGGCATCTATTTCATTATCAGACAGCATTTTCATATTCTTTTCAGAATGAAAACCAGAATCTGCCGACAATTTTGTTTTAGTAAATACATCTTCTTCCAACCCAACTTTGTTGAAATTTTCCTTTGTCTCTTCGATCATGGGCTCTAGTAAATCTTGTTCATTGCCTTGGCCAAATGCTTCTGCATGCACTATAACTTGATGTTTAGAGTCCACAGTTGTAACGCCGTTATAGCCTTGGATGATTCCACGGGAGGTCTTCATCTTGGCTGATTCATTATCTGTGACATTGCTTTTGATCGGCTTACCACTCTTGCCAATTTTATCTTCACTTTCGGCCAGCCACTTGCGAATCTTGGACAGATGTTTTTTCATGGTTTTTACTTGCTTATCCTCACGCTTCTGTAAGGTTTCGTCAAGATTACGATTATCAGATTGACGGTGCTGACCTACCATCTTTTCTATGGCATGCTCCAGTTTGTCCGCTTTCTTTTTGAAATTTTTTTGAGTGCCGCTCCATTCCTTGGCTGCATTAGAAGGAAGTTTGCAACCATCAATGGCAAACATCTCCTTACCTATCAGGCCCATCTCATCACAGGTCAACAAGACTTTTTGAAAAAGCTTGATCGCCTCTTTATCCATGGTGGAAACAAAATCTGCGATTGTTGTGAAGTGGGGATGAGTGCTCGAAGCTAATGCCATAAACACGAGATTTTCCTTACAACACCGCGCTATTTTTCGACTGGAGGTAATTCCACGAGAGTAAGCAAAAAGAATGATTTTAAGTAAAATCTTAGGATCATAGGCAGGAGCACCTGTCTCGTCATTTCGATACCGATCATCAAAAAAGGAAAGGTCAAATTCCTGGTTAATCAGATAATTCAGAGTGTGCTCAAAAGTGCCAGGCTGGAGTTGATCATCAAGGAAAACAGCTGCGAAAATACCCTGTTTAGTGGTGTGTGGTTTATATTTGGCCAATTTGTCAATATCCTCCACTTGTAATCTTAATG
>PIVL01000621.1 GCA_003354145.1 Paracoccaceae bacterium | reverse complement strand
CCCTCTCTCTGTCTCTCTCTCTCGCTCTTTCTCTCTCTCTCTCTCTCTCTTCCTCTCTCTCTCTCTCTCTCCCTCTCTCTCTCTCTCTCCCTCTCTCTCTCTCTCTCTCTCTCTCTCCCTCTCTCCCTCTCTCTCTCTCTCTCTCTCTCTCTCTCTCTCTCTCTCTCTCCCTCACTTTCTTTCTTCCTTTCTCTTTTCCTTTTTTCTCTCGCAAACACACTTGTACCTTCCAAATACTACCTACTAGAGTTTGTGGCTCGAATGGCAAGCGCAAGCCAACAGCAGGCCGAGGTTAAGTCCAAAACAAGCCAAGAACATACACAGAGCAAGCCCAGATAATGCCGAGAGAATGTCCAAAGCAAGCCTAGAGGGATTCAAGAACATACTCAGAGCAAGCCCAGAGCAAGCGCAAAACACGCACAAGCGATGCCCAAAGCTTGCCCAGGGTATACCCAGAGCGAGCCCAGAGCATGTGCAGGGCGAGCCCCAAAAAATCAAAAACAAGCCCAGACCACTCCCAGAGCATGCTCAAACCAAGCCCAAACATGTCCAAAGCATGCCCAGATCAGGACCAAAGACAATTTGAAGCAAACCCAAAGCAAGCCCGGAGTATGCACAGAGCAAGTCCAAAGCAAGCCCAGAGCAAGCTCAGAGCGAGCCAAAGCAAGCCCAGATCGGAACCAAAGCAAGTCCAGAGCGAGCCCAGAGCATGTCCAAGGAAGGCAAGGCCAACAACATACCCAGAGCAAGCCCATAGCACTCCCAAAGCAAGCCAAGGGCAAACCGAGAGAATTCCCAAAGCAATCCAAGTGACAAGTCCAGAGCAAGCCGAAAGTAAGCCCAGGGCATGCCCAGCGCTTGCCCAGAGCAAGCTGCAAGCTCTGAGCAATGCCAAACCATGACCAAACCAAACCAAACTGAAAGCAAGCCCAGTGCATGCCCAAAACAAGTCACGAGCAAGCCCAGGGCATGCTTTGGCGATGCCAGACCATGGGGGCATGTGCAAGCAAGTTGTTTTCGAGGCTCACATCTAGTACTGCCAGATGACACCAGAAGTAGGGCCAGATCTGGCTTCACCCAGCTTTTCCTCAAAGGTCTGGCTCAGCACTTGTTCCACAAGTAAGTTGTTCAGGCTTGTGAGATGTTTTTGCTTACACATGCATTGGCTCAGCCTGTCTTACAGCAATTGCCTCTTGTGAAGGTGAGCTAGCAGTTGACATAGTCTCTTGCTAATTGCTGTCGTAGACGCCCCAGATACTCGTTGGTGGTGGTTGAGAGGCTGAGGAAGCGCCTGCAAAGTAGGGGCCCACTTCAGGCTTACAACAGAGCTCCAGTTCCATGGCATGACTTAATGCTAGCAGCCACTTCAAACTATTGCACACTAGACAGTGTATTTTGCGAGTTGCAGAGCCAGCTATCTGCTGGGGTCAAGAGGCAGGAAGAATTCGTGGAGGTTCATGTCT
>PIVL01000293.1 GCA_003354145.1 Paracoccaceae bacterium | reverse complement strand
CCTCAGAGCATCCGCTGTCTCGGCCCCGCTACATTCAACAACGTTTTCACACCCACAGGCCCGTGCCACTTCTGACAACGAAGTGTTACGGCCTGCATATGTCGGCTGATCGCCCGTAGACCCATAGCTGCCATTGTCGATGATCAGCAAAACAAAGTTGTCCGGTGGATTGTTGGCCATTGTTGCCAGCGTCGCCATATTGGTCAGGATTGACCCGTCGCCATCAATCGAAACGACTGGTTTGTCTTGCGTCAGCGCAAGGCCAAGCCCGATTGAGGACGCAAGCCCCATCGTCCCAAGCATGTAAAAGTTGTTGGCATTGTCGTTTAGCTCAAAAAGTTCCTGACTTGGCGCACCGATGTTGCACACAACTAATGTATCTTTCAGGACCGGGATAAGAGTTTTCAGAACGTCATACCGTATCATGCCGCGCCCCTCCAAAAAGTTGCATCCGCCAGTACTGCCACCGGTTTGCTGGACATGAATGCGTGGTTCAGAATGCCACCAAGTTCACGCACCTGTTCAGGTTGATGGAAATGATAGGTCGGAATATGAAGTTGGTTCAGGATTGCCTTGGTGTGCAGTGCCATTTCGACCTGACAGGCCACGGCTTCTCCAACTTCGCCGCGATAGCTGATCAGCATTGGCAGCGGGATCTGGTAAAACTGGATCAGTGTGGCCAACGTGTTGACGACGACCCCCAAAGCGGTGTTCTGCATCAAGATACACGGTCGCGCACCGCCCATAAAAGCACCAGCACACAGGCCCATACCTTCGTCTTCTTTGTTAGAAGGAACATGTTGAATTTCGTCGGTTTTGTCCAGAATTTCAATAACCCCGGCCAGTTGTTTGCATGGAACCGAAGTTGCGAAATTGATCTGATTGGCGATTAGATCGTCAATGATCTTTTGGTCGATAGGATTGGCCATAGTGTTGTCCTTTGCCTGCGTGACAAAGGTGTAGCGGAGCGGGACCGCCTTGCCAACATAATGCGAGGCAGAGGTTTTTGTACTGCTCGCTGACATCTAAAACAGAGACTGGCGCTGTCGAAAGAAACAGCGCCAGAACATGGGTATTAGTTGTCGTATTCAAGCATTATTTCTTCAAGCCCACCTGCAACATTCAGGCCCGTTTGCCCCTGAATACTGAACGGCTGCAGCGTAAAGGCATTGCCAGCGCTGACCAGAATGTTGCCACCGACCCCACCAACAACCGTGGCTTCGGCCGCTACGCCAACGTATTTCCCGGCCAAGGCCCCTTTGTCAGTGGTTTTGGATGGTGCCAGAACAGCCCAGACAATTTTGCTTTTCTTCGTCACGCCGATATCAAGCCCGACTTTTACCACCCGACCCGAATATTTTTCGACACTGCCATCCGATTTCGTGAACGTGCAGTTCATCTTCTTTTTTGAGCCGAAGATCAGGCCAACCCCGCCTTTGACATTACATTCCAGCATACCAACCTGGACATCGCCATCTTTAGCAATAGCGGATTGTGAAAATAGCATGGATGCGGCCAAGGCTGTTCCAGTGAAAATGTTGCGTAGTGCTCTGGTTGAACTGTTCATTTTATTACCCTTTTTACTCAGAAGTATTTAACATCTCGCGCAGCACTTCTGTTGCGAGAAACACCAACCACATAGCAGAAATGATTGGGAATGACCCGAAGCAAAGGAGTAAACTAGCGAAATTTCGCCATCGGTTCTGGTATTCAGGGCATGAGATTGGTTTATTGCGATGATGACCTGGCAAAGCGGAATACTAGATCGGAGAGCAACGTGATGTCGATCCTGAACGAAAACAAGATTGTGGCTGGGTTGCCCCAAGAAGGCCAATCGTATTTGCGTGGCGCGACTTCACCTTCTTTGGCCCATGTGACGATACCGCAATTATTGCGCGAGGCCGTCGCGCGATTTGGGTCGCGGGATGCGGTGGTGTTCAGGGATCAGAATATCAGGATGAGCTATGACCAGCTAAACCAAGCCGTGGATGAGCTCGCTGCCGGATTGCTGGCACTGAAGTTGCAAAAAGGCGACCGGGTTGGCATCTGGTCTCCGAACCGCTTTGAGTGGCTGTTGACGCAGTTTGCAACCGCTCGCGTTGGGCTTGTGTTGGTCAACATCAACCCGGCATATCGATTGTCCGAGTTGGAATATGCACTGAACAAAGTTGGCTGCAAGGCGTTGGTTACGGCTCGGTCGTTCAAAACCTCAGATTACCTTGACATGATCCGAACACTCGCACCGGAATTGGGAACCAGCAAACCGGGTCAGCTGGACGCCGCAAAACTGCCGGATTTACGCGCTGTAATAGTAATGGGCGACGATCCCGGACCAGGGGCGTTCAGCTTTGATCAGGTGCGCCAGTTGGGCGAGCCTGAAGGTCAATCACGCCTGTCTGATATTGACCAGACACTGGACCCCGATGATCCGATTAACATTCAGTTTACGTCGGGCACCACTGGCGCGCCCAAGGGTGCGACGCTGACGCATTACAACATTGTTAACAATGCGCGCTTTACCACGGATCGCATAAATCTGACCGAAGCTGACAGGTTGGCGATTCCTGTGCCACTTTACCACTGTTTTGGGATGGTGATGGGGGTTCTGGGCGCGGTCAGCAAAGGTGCCGCGATGATATTCCCGGGAGAGGCGTTTGATCCAGTCCAAACGCTTGATACATTGGCTGATGAGCGATGCACAGCGCTTTACGGTGTGCCAACGATGTTTGTCGCCATGCTGGAAGATCTTGAACAAAACCCGCGTGATCTAAGCAGTCTGCGCACAGGTATCATGGCCGGAGCCCCTTGCCCAAAAGAAGTGATGCTGCGTGTCAATTCGCAGATGAACATGGGTGAGGTGACAATCTGTTATGGCATGACCGAAACGTCGCCAGTGTCATTCCAAAGCTATGTTGATGATCCGACTGATAAACGTTGCGAAACCGTTGGGCGCATTCATCCGCATCTTGAGGTCAAGGTGGTCGATGAGGACGGCAAGACGGTTCCCTGCGGGGAACAGGGTGAACTTTGCACGCGCGGTTATTCAGTGATGTTGAACTATTGGGGCGACCCGGAACAAACTGCCACCTCCATAATCGATGGCTGGATGCACACAGGTGATTTGACTGTGATCGACACAGAAGGGTTTTGCTCGGTCGTTGGCCGGGTCAAGGACATGATTATTCGGGGCGGTGAAAACATCTATCCGCGCGAGATTGAAGAGTATCTGTACCGCCATCCCAAGATCAGCAATGTGCAGGTGTTTGGCATTCCTGACGACAGGTTGGGCGAAGTCGTTTGTGCCTGGGCGATCGCGAAACCGGGTGTTGATTTGTCAGAGGATGACGTGCGCGATTTCTGTTCCGGACAGATCGCGCATTATAAGATTCCCAAACACGTGCGAATTGTCACCGAAATACCGATGACAATCACTGGCAAGCCACAGAAATTCGTTATGCGGGATCAGATGGTCGAATTGCTGGCGACTGGCAATTGATGTTACTGATTGTGGTCGATCCAGCGTGACATCAGGGTTTTATCACGAAAGCATTCCCTTGGAACTTCGCGTCGTTTGATGCGGGCAATGCGTTCGGCAAAGGCCACCTGTCGCGATGATGGATACCGCGAATATGGCGACGAGCTTTGTTTCGGTTTATGCCGGTCGATCCATGTCGACAAAGCACGGCGATCCTGCTGAACCTCATCCGGTAAGGTTAAGGCAGCCCGTTGCGCGATCTGACGGGCGAAACGCAGCTGTTTTTCGGTTGCCGGGATCATGTGGTAATCATTTGATGGCAGGTCAGAATTGTAAGTTGGCAGTGCATGATTGATTTGCATATCGGCCTCCTGATTGTGTTCTCATTATATAGAACAAATAGCGAACAAATCAAGATGCCTCGGATAAAGTGCGCTTTTTCGGCGATATTTCGCCTTGTCAGATGCGTCCGATACTTGATTTCGTTGATCACGAAATGCTGTCGGATCAAGTCATTGATGAGTTGGTCAGACTTGGAAAATACGCACCCATCGATCCGGCCGCGAGAAAGCATGTCGTTGAGAATTCCGATTTTCTAACCGGTTGGCGACCGGAACATATTTCGCGTATCAACAGTTTAAGCCCAGAGGGTAGACAAGTCTGTATGTGACCGGACATTTTGGAAATGAAGTGACTAAAGACAAAGATGCAAATGGATTTCCCTGACACGCTGGTTTTGGGCGGCACTGGCCGGATCGGTGAAGTTTTGCGCCGTTTCTGGCCCAGTGGCCAGGCCGTTTGGCAAACCCGGTCCGCTGGATCGGAAGAAGGTTGGATCAGGCTGGATATCGGCGATGAAGCCGCCATGAAAGCGGCCGCAAAAGGTCGAGAGGTCATTTTGTGCTTGGCAGGGGTGACGAACGACAAAGCCCAACAAGGAAGTGATTTTGGGGACAACAGCAGGCTGGCGCTGGCGGCTGTCCGCGCTGCCGCCACTTCTGGCGCACGGGTATTGGTTGCGTCTTCGGCTGCGGTGTATGGCAATCAATCCGGTGTATTGCATGAAGAAAGCAGGCTGATGCCGCAATCCGCCTATGGTAAAGCCAAGGCTGAAATGGAGGCAAGCGTTACCACATTGGCCAATGAACTTGGGGTGAAAGTTTGCGCGCTGCGCATTGGCAACCTTGCTGGAATTGACGCTATATTAGGCGGGTGGCGGCCAGGATTTCGATTAGACGTTTTTAGCGACGGGCGCAGTCCACGCCGTAGCTATATAGGGCTAAAAACTCTGGCGCGCGTGATGTCGGATTTGATCCAAGCACCCGAATTGCCCCCGGTCCTGAATGTTGCGGCACCTGGAACTATCGAGATGGGGGCATTGCTGGATGCGGCTGGGCTGGAATGGACTGGACAATCGGCACCAGACACCGCAATTGCACAGGTGTGTCTGGCTACTGATAAGTTGCTATGCTTCACACGAATGAATGCAGAGGCTAGCCTGGCTGAAAATCTGGTTACCGAATGGCGGGAATTCAAAACCCGGTAACACTTGAAAAATGTGGCAAATATGACCTGGCAAAAACGAATATTTTTTGATCTGCTGTTCGCAAGCCTGTTGGTAGTGATCTTAAGCCCGGTCATAATCGGTCTGCTGGCCTGGTTGTGGATTGGTCAGGGTCGCCCGCTATTTTATGCTGCCGAGCGGATGAAAACACCGGATCAGGGTTTTAAACTTTGGAAATTTCGCACCATGCAAGCGGCTGACGACGATCAAGGTGTTTCGGGCGCAAACAAAAATGCTCGGATAACAAAAATCGGAGCGAAGTTGCGTCGCTCTCGGCTCGATGAATTGCCGCAATTGTTTAACATTTTGCGGGGTGATCTGAGCTTTGTGGGCCCCCGGCCACCGCTTCGGGAATATGTCGAGCGATTTCCTGAACTCTATAAAGAAGTTCTCCGGTCCCGCCCCGGGGTGACCGGACTGGCTACTATTGTCTATCACGAACACGAAACTGCGTTGTTGGCGCGGTGCAATACGTCACAGGAAACGGACGATGTTTATTGCCGTGCCTGCATTCCGCGCAAGGCTCGTTTGGATATGATCTATCAACGTCATCAAAGTACTTTATTTGATTTTGACTTGGTGTTTCAGACGATTGGGGGATTGGTTCCGAGATCCAGATCAAAACGAACCACGGTGGCAAAGTGACTCTGCAATGAATTCGTCTAAAGGTTTGATCTCTGACGTAAATTCGCCATATTATAAATGCATCGTTCTATGATCGAGTCGGAGATGCGATTTGTTTTGAATTTTATTGGCAATCTATTTAAGGACCTCAGATGGTTAAGAAAGTAACGAAGGCGATATTTCCAGTTGCTGGAATGGGGACACGTTTTCTGCCGGCAACGAAATCGGTGCCAAAAGAGATCATGACATTG
>PIVL01000620.1 GCA_003354145.1 Paracoccaceae bacterium | reverse complement strand
CCACTTCTCACGCGTGGTGGTTTCGGAGCGTTTCGCCTGCACGCGGAGGGCTCCCGGGAGTGCACGGGCGCTCTCGCCTCGACGCCGTGCATATTTAGGCCTCGCCTTGTGCAGGGCTTGCCCCCTGCTGGCGGCAAAGTTCGCGGATTCTGCCGCGAGTGCGTCGGAGTGCGCGGGCGCTCTCGTCTCGACGCCGTGCATATTTTGGCGTCTCAGAGGTGAAGTCAAAGAAAACCATTTTTGGGCAGTCCTGGAATTGACGTCTCAGGGGTGAAGTCTGCCAGCAGACCATCTTTGGGCAGTCCTGGAATGGACGTCTCAGAAGTGAAGTCAGCCAGAAGACCATTTTTGGGTGAAGCAGGGAACAACACAGTGCGTGTCATGCTGCCTGATTTCCCTGTTTCAGTTTGTAACATTCAAACGCAGAAGAAGTGTCAGAAATAGACATGTGAAAACCTATTCAAATACTGCAACGATGCAGATAGATCTAAGGCCTGCCAGCTCATAACAAGTACCGGTCATAGAAATGCTGTTTCCGGCGTAGTTCTCACTAGTAAAGCGGACAATGTTTGTACAGCCAGAGCCCAGATTACAGGCTAGGCTAGATCTCTCCAGGGTGGCTGGTGGCCTATGGTTTGTATGTTAATAGCAGGCCTCATCTTAAGATAGTTGGTAGTTGGATTAGGGGCCCTTTCCAACCAACGATTGGGGAGTAGTAGTACTAGGCTATATAGGTAGCCCCCCCTCTCCAACCACCTACTGGTTGGATATAGGGCCCTATCCAACTAGCTTAAGATGAGGCCTGTTAATAAGGACTGAATTCTAGTAAAGCTACACAGTTTCAAAGGTAATCGAGCCCCTGACGGCTTATACTCTTGGGCTAGTTAACAGCAACCGTACATTATGGCAAATCTCAGAGGTGAGGAAGCGTAGCAATGCTTGGCCCCAGCTCCTATATAGGGGCGGGGCAGGTGGCCCAGGGGCTGGGTGACCCTATGATTTTCTACAGTGTTAATAAGGGCTTATATAATAGCTTCTGGAGATGGCTGCCTTGTATCTCACTCAGGCACAACTGAGAAATTACAGTAAGTATCGTGAACTTCTAGGGTCTCCAGTCTTTGGTGATCCTTATTTGATGGCTCTTATGTCCAAGTGGTCACTGCACACCGGAAACAACTAAAAGGCTCAAAGTCAACGTTGTAGTAGTAGCTAGTAATAGGTAGTAGGTAGTAGGTAGTAGGAAGCAGATAGTAGGTAGTAGGTAGTAGGTAGTAGTAGTCTTGAAATAGTAGTAGTAGTAGTAGTAGAGGTAGGTAGTAGAGGTAGGTAGTAGGTAGTAGTATCAGATAGTAGGTAGTAGGTGGTAGTAGTCTTGAAGAAGTAGTAGTAGTAGTAGTAGTAGTAGTAGTAGTAGTAGTAGTAGTAGTAGTAGTAGTAGTAGTAGTATATAGTAGTAGTAGTAGTA
>PIVL01000619.1 GCA_003354145.1 Paracoccaceae bacterium | reverse complement strand
CCCGAGAAATGTGCTGGCGACTACTTTTGTTTTGCAGCCAACTCTTTGATCCAGCCCTCCCAGGTACGGCCTTCCATACCAAAGAACGCACCCGTCAGCCTGTAGAAGTCTTCGGCACCTTTTGGGCACTCGTAGGGGTCGATCTGGATTTCGATGTAGGCGCCTGTGTCGGCGTTTGCTGCCTTTTCAAGCGCCGCATCTAGCTCGCCAAGGGTGGAGACTGTTTCAAGAACCCAGTCTTTACAGCCCATGGCCGCAGCGACGGCTGGAAAATCCCACGGGGCGGTATCGTTATAGGATTCGTCAGGATACCGGTTGGTCACACGCTCGCCGAAATAGCCATAGTTGTTCGCCAGCAAGATGATCGGCTTCGCCCCGTATTTGGCAAATGTGCCCATGTCGTTGGCGGTCATCTGGTGGCCGCCTTCTCCGGCGAGGAGGACGACCCGGCGCGAAGGGTCCGCAAGACAGTTGCCCAGTGCCTCTGGCGTGCCCCAACCAATGGCGCCCCACGAACATTGCGCTTCGATATCGGCACCTTCAGGAAGATCGTTCATACGCAACGTCATTGCCAGCGAGGTCATCGCCGTGTCGCAGACGAAAATATCTTTCGGCTTTAAGAAAGCATTGACCCGTTCATAAAACGGCTCGTAAGTGATTTCGTCGCCGGCTGCGCCTGTCGGGGCACCATATCCGATGGTGAATTCAGGTACCGCAGGTGTTTCGACTTTGCCGATCTTGGCCGCAAGCGCCGTTATCACGTCGCCCATTTCGACATTTTCATAGGTGGCCATGCCTATGCGGGTTCTGTGTGGCATGATGTTGATCGTTGATTTTAAGTCATAGTTCATAGAGTGAAAAGCGTTGTTGAACTCGTGATTTTCCGGACCAAGACCAATGATACAGTCACTCGACTCAAGGTAATCGCTGGCGGCTTCTTCATACACCATGAACCTGCCAAAATAGGTGCCGCCAAATTGCGGATGCTGTTGCGACAAGACGCCCATGTCCTGAAAGCCTGTAAAGAACAACGCACCACTTGCTTCGATCAGTGCTTTCGCCGCATCGACACAATTGTAACGGCGTAAGATATAACCGGGCAGGAAGCTGGTCTGTTTTGCCTTGCCGACGCGATACAAAATTTCGCGAACGACCTGATCCAGCGTGTCCGGATTACTCTTGGGGTTGGCAAGAGGTATATCCAGCTCTCCCTCGGGCATCACCACCGGTGCGTGCGGAACGCCGCGGGGAAAGCCCATGTAAATGGGTTTGGAGTGATACATCATCGCCGCGATCAGTCGCTCGGTTTCGTAAACGCAATTCTCGGGCGTGATCATTGCGTAACCGTCGTCGCCAGCGGTGAGCGGCCCTACCATCTTCATGAAAAGATCGTGGTGAGGAGGCTGATCCGCGATCATGTGGTGGGTCCGGTGGCCCGCTGCCTGTTCGGCAAGACCCGGCATCCCTGC
>PIVL01000292.1 GCA_003354145.1 Paracoccaceae bacterium | reverse complement strand
CTTCGCCTGTCGCCCGGTGTTTATTCCGAAGTTCTGATACTTGACCGCCCAGTCGTGATTGATGGTGCGGGGCGCGCGACAATTGACGGGATGGGGCAGGGATCTGTGATCACTGTGACTGGTCCTGACATTATCCTAACGGGCCTGACGATTATTGGATCGGGGTCGTCGCATGAAGAGATCGATTCCGGGATCAAGCTGGCCAAAACCGCCACAAACGCGCGGATTAGTGACAATTTGCTGCAAGGTAATCTTTATGGCGTTGATGTGCATGGCGCAACGGATGCGCTGGTGGCCCGCAATGTCATCGAGGGGCGGCAAGACCGGCGGATGAATGAGCGGGGCAATGGCGTCTATGTCTGGAACGCACCGGGGACGGTGATTGAAGGCAATGACATTCGCTGGGGACGCGACGGCATTTTTGTGAACGCGTCCAGACGCAACATTTTCCGCGATAACCTGTTTCGTGATCTGCGTTTTGCGGTTCATTACATGTACGCCAACAATTCCGAAGTCAGTGGAAATGTGTCGATAGGCAACCATCTTGGATATGCGGTGATGTTTTCCAAACGGCTGAGGATTACCGATAACGTGTCGATTGATGATCGCGATTACGGTTTGTTGCTGAACTATGCTAACGACAGCGTGATCAGCGGCAATGTGGTGCGCAATGCCAAGGGCAAATGCGTGTTCCTCTATAATTCACACAAGAACGATTTTTCCGGTAACTGGTTTGAGGGCTGCGGCATTGGCATCCATTTTACCGCCGGATCTGCGCGCAACCGCATTGTTGGCAACGCCTTTGTTGGCAACCGCACACAGGTGAAATTCGTGTCGAGCAAATGGGTTGAATGGTCCGAAGATGGGCAGGGCAATTACTGGAGCGATTTTGCAGCCTATGATGTAGATGGCAATGGTATCGCCGACACCGCCTATCGTCCCAATGACAGTATGGATCATGTACTGTGGACGCAGCCAGCCGCGAAATTGTTACTTGGGTCGCCCGCTGTTCAACTTGTACGCTGGGCACAATCGGCGTTTCCGGCGTTGCTTCCCGGTGGGGTGATTGACAGTTATCCATTGATGAACCCGGTTGTGCCGACTGCAATGGCAAAGGTGCCTTATGATGGATAATGCTCTGATAATTCGGTCGGCCGACAAGTTTCGCGGCAAGACCCAAGTGCTGACAGATGTTGATCTGGTGGTCGCCCCCGGCGAACGGGTCGCTTTGTTGGGCCACAACGGGGCCGGCAAGTCGACTTTGATAAAGATGATCCTTGGCCTGACTTCAATTGATGGTGGCGATATCAGTATCGACGGCGCCAAGCCGGGCAGCAATGTTGCCCGTGCCCGAACTGCGTTTCTGCCAGAATCGGTGAATTTTCATCCCACGTTGACCGGGCGTGAACAACTGACGCTATTTGCCCGGCTGGCAGGTGGGGATCGGCCTGATATTGACGCTCTGCTGGATCGGGTTGGTCTGTCCGAGGCTACTAACAATCGCATTGCAACCTATTCCAAGGGTATGCGCCAACGTCTTGGTCTGGCGCAGGTACTGCTGGGGCAACCTAAGGTGGCGTTGCTGGATGAACCGACCAGCGGGCTTGATCCGATTTCGCGGCAGGATCTCTATGCGATCATTAACGAGTTGGCCGCACATGGCACCGCTGTGCTGATAGCCAGCCATGCACTGACCGAGGTCGAGGCACAAACCGACCGAATTGCGATTTTGCGCAAAGGCATCAAGGTGGCGGATGACACATTGGCCAACCTGTCACACAATGCAGGACTGCCAACCCGGATGCGCATTCTGGTACAGGCCGGGCAGGCGGATCAGATCGCCAAGGCGACGGGTGGTGAGCGGATCAACGGGGCTTCGGTCGAGCTTTATTGTGACGCGAACCAGAAAATGCAGGAGTTGCGACGCATTGCGGCGATGGGTGATGTGGTGGCTGATATCGAGCTGACACCGCCACGTCTTGAAGACCTGTATCGCCATTATTCGAAGGAGGGTCAGACATGATCGCCCGGATATTTGCCCTAGCCCGCGCTGAGATGCTGATCCTGCGGCGGAATTGGTGGTTGATGATGGCCACCGGGATTATGATGCTATTTGCATTGGCACTAACCTTCGCCGGGTCCGCACCGACCGGGACGCTTGGGGTGGATATGCTCACCATATCGGTGTCGTCGATGACCACACTCGCGGTGTATCTTGCGCCTTTGCTGGCGTTGATGATGTCGTTTGACGCAATCGCAGGTGAACGTGATCGCGGGACGTTGTCGTTGTTGTTGACCTACCCGGCAGGACGCGGCGAAATCCTGATGGGCAAGTTTCTGGCGCAAGTCACAGCGCTGGGCATTGCCACCGCGTTGGGTCTTGGATCGGCGGGCATCGTTGCCGCGCTTTATGGAGGGGCATCGCCCGAGAGTTTGATTGCCCTATCCAGGTTGATTGCAACTGCCACGCTGCTTGGCGCAGTGTTCGTAGCGTTAGGATACGGCTTGTCTGCGCTGGCGAAATCCCCGGCTGCGGCGGCAGGACTGGCGGCGGGTCTGTGGTTGGTCTTTGTGGTGCTGTTTGATCTTGGCCTGCTTGGCGCGGTGGTGATGGACGGCGGTGGCATATTCACGCAAAAGATTTTTCCGTGGGTTATGGTCGCCAATCCCGCAGATGCATTCCGGGTTTGGAACATCGCCGCCTCGGAAGGTGTGGCACTCGCTAGCGGCATGGGCGGAGCTGCAAAAACGTTGCCGAATTGGGCGGCTCCGGTGTCGCTGTTGCTTTGGCCGTTGCTGGCGTTTGTGTCGGCGCGTGCCGTGTTTCGGAGGGTTGAGCCGTGAAGTATTTGTTATTGGCGGCGCTGGTCGTTTTGACCGCCTGCAAAGAAGAGATCGCCCAAGCCCCTGCAGCGGCGCCGTTGAACGAAGAGTCACTTAGCTATTTCTGCCAGATGAATATTGCCGAACATGGCGGTCCCAAGGGGCAAATCCATCTGGCCGGGCATCCGCATCCGCTGTTTTTTGCGCAGGTCCGCGATATGGTTGCCTATCTTAAAAGCCCCGAACGCGACGCCGAGATCGTCGCTGTTTACGTCAGTGATATGAGCGTTGCCCCGTCATGGGATCAGCCGGGCGATGACAACTGGACCCCAGCCGAAACAGCGATTTTTGTCGTTGGTGCCGGGGTTGCTGGCGGCATGGGCGCGCCGGAAATTGTTCCATTTTCCAACCAACAGGGCGCCGACAATTTTATCGCAGAATTTGGAGGCCGCGCCATGTCGATGGAGCAAATACCGGATGACGCGGCGATTGGGCCGGTCGATTTTGACCTTCCATTGGAGACCCCCTCATGAGATCAGAATTTTCCCGGCGTCGATTTCTAACAATCTCAGCCGCCGCAGTCGGTTTTGTCGCGACCGGAGCCTCAGCAGATGAAGTACAGCGTTGGCGTGGGCAGGCATTAGGTGCCAGCGCGTCTATGACACTAACTCGGATTAGCCCCAAGGACGCGCAGCAAATCGGCCACGCGGTCGAACAGGAACTGGTGCGTCTAGAACAGATATTCAGCCTTTATCGGGCGGATTCAGAGTTGTCGCAACTCAATCGCGAGGGGCAACTAAAGTACCCTTCGCCAGAGCTGCTGGATGTCATGAGCCTTTCGGGGGCGCTGCACGCGGCAAGCGACGGTGCCTTTGATCCGACCGTTCAACCCTTGTGGATCGCACGCGCAAACGGCGATGATGTCGAAGCAGCGCGCGCCGCAATTGGTTGGGAATCTGTGCGATTTGACACAACCGAAATTCGGCTGTTGCGGCCCGGTATGGGACTGACTTTAAACGGCATTGCGCAGGGGTATATCACCGACCAGATAGCGGCATTGCTGCGGCGGCGCGGATTGGATCAGGTGTTAATTGACATGGGCGAGATTGCAGCTATTGGTGGACGGCCAGACGGACAAGGGTGGCGAGCAGGAATTGTCACGCCCGATGGCCAGATTGTGCAACATGTCGCACTTCGGGATCGCGCCCTTGCAACCTCGGCTCCGTTTGGCACAGTGGTGCCAGATAATAGGAATTTGGGTCACATCATTGATCCAAGGGAAGAAGGTGCTTCCGAATTGCAAACGCTGGTTTCGATCAGCGCAGCAACGGCAGTTGTCGCAGACGGCTTGTCAACCGCGTGTTGTTTGTTGGATAAGAAAGCAGCGCAGGCGGTTGTTGACAATTTCCCGGATGCGAATATTGAAAAGCTAATCTGAGGAAAAGGAAACAGCGAATGACAATTTTGAAATATGCAACGGTTGCAACACTTCTTGGTATACTGGCATCGCCAGTATTGGCAAACGGTGACGCCAAGAAGGGCTCAAAAATCTTCAACAAATGCAAAGCTTGCCATGCAGTCGGAGAAGGTGCCAAAAACAAAGTTGGCCCGTCATTGAACGGCGTCATCGGCAATCCTGCTGCGCAGAACCCTGATTACAAATATTCCAAAGCCATGATTGAAGCGGCTGAAGGCGGGTTGGTCTGGGATACTGAGTCGCTGAATGAGTACTTGACCAAGCCAAAGAGTCTGGTGGATGGCACCAAGATGTCCTTTGCCGGGCTACGCAAACAATCAGATATCGACGATGTCGTTGCATACCTGGAAACGTTTAACTAAAAAATCAGTTGATGTTGATTATTACAAACAGGCGGTTGTCATCACCCGCCTGTTTGCTTTTGTTGGCCCAAAATATTTAGTCAACTCAACCAACTATCGGTTATTGCTGCGATTGTTGGTTATTTGCAAACCTTCCGGGTTTCTTGATCGATTTCTCATTTTTGGCTGGTGCGATCTTTCGCGTCACCCGCCTTGTGGCTGGTCTGAACTGGTGTGGTTAAAATTCTGGCGACTTGTCGGCGCAGACCACGTGTATGTGATTGATTTGAAGTCAAATTGACCGCAACCTAGGTATTGGTTATCGTCCGAGCGAATTGATCGGTTTGGATGTAATTATTGTGAAACATCGTGAAGTCATCGAAACAATTACGAATGCCACAATTGAAATTCCGGGGATACGCGCTTTGTTCCTCAGTGGCAGCTACGCAAATGGAATGGCCGACGAGTACAGCGACATTGATTATGTTATGGTCGCAAGCGACGGAGCGACCGATGCAATTTCTGAAATCTGGCATAAGGCGGTTAGCGAGACCGGCAAGATAGTCCTGTGGTGGGACCGATTAACTGTGCCCGTTCTTATCAACGCCATCACAGAAGATTGGACGCGTACTGATATTATAATACTGAAACCTGATCAGATGGGATCCCAGACGAAAAGCAGCTTGAAGCCGCTCTTCGATCACGACAACATATATGAAGAATTGGCAGAAACCTCCAAAATTGCAGAACCAAATCTACCCAAGTTCAAGTATCAGATTGAAGAGTTCATCAAGATACTCGGCCTTCTCCACCTTGCGGTCGGTCGCGAAGAATATATTAACGGTGTCCTCGGGGTTTTTCATCTTCGCAGCCTTTTGGTTGATTTGTTGATTGAAGAAACAAATGCCCCCAATCGTGGCGGTGTTCTGCACCTCAACAGGTTAATCACGCAAGACCAGAAAACACTTATTACATCACTGCCGCCAGCAATTCCCAATCGGGAGTCGATGATTTCTGCGCATCTGGCCTATGCCAAAGTCTACTTGCCACGCGCACGCGCCAGAGCGAAACAATTGGGCTTGGAATGGCCGGAACCGTTCGAAGACGCGACGTGGGATCGGCTTGACGATACTTTGTCGGTTCAGCGTCCCTACGATCCAGATTGTCAGTCTTGACGAACGGCAAACTCGTCCCGCATTGCAGTCATTCCGGAGGTGGTCGTAATTTGGACACAACAGGCGTATATTCAATCCTCAAAAGCGATGACGGAGAGACCACGTGCGGCGACTATTTGTTTTTCTGATG